>NZ_JBMSDZ010000002.1:0-273310 GCF_049445995.1 Dyella sp. KRB-257
GCGCCCGCCGCCTGATGGCGCACCACGACCGTTCGTCATGGGCACCGGTGGCTTGGGTTTGGCTGGTCGAGGCGCGTATCCTTGCTACCAGACTCGCAAGCTGATTATTTTGTCGACACCCTCTGAGCGCCGCGCGGCACGTCGCTACACTGTCGGCATGGACCAGCCCATCGTCACTCTTACCCGCGGCCGCGCGCCGCTGCTGATCAGCCTGCCGCACGACGGCAGTGCGATCCCCGCCGACATCGCCGCGCGCATGACGCCGCAGGCACGGCGCTCGCTCGATACCGACTGGCACGTCGGCCGCCTCTACGCGCCGCTGGCCGAGGCGCTCGGCGCCAGCGTGCTGCGGCCCTCGCTGTCGCGCTACGTGGTCGACCTCAACCGGCCGGCCGACGGTCACGCGTTGTACCCGGGGCAGCGCGAGACCGGGCTGGTGCCGACCGTCGGTTTCGATGGCGCGCCGCTGTACGTGGCAGGCGGCGAGCCGGACGCCGGCGAGGTCGCGTGTCGCGTGGCGCACTACTGGCAGCCCTACCACGACGCGTTGTCCGACGAGCTGGCGCGGCTGGTGCGCGAGCATGGCCACGCCGTGCTGTGGGAAGGTCATTCGATCCGCAGCCGCGTGCCGATGCTGTTCGACGGCCGGCTGCCGGACTTCAATCTCGGCACCGCCGACGGCGCCAGTTGCGGCGCACCGCTGCAGGCGCGGCTCGATGCCGTGCTGCATGGGCAGGATGGCTACAGCCACGTGGTCAACGGCCGCTTCAAGGGCGGCTACATCACCCGCCACTACGGCCGGCCGGCGGACAACCTGCAGGCGGTGCAGCTGGAGCTGGCACAGTGCACCTACATGGATGAGGACAGCCTCGATTTCCTGCCCGGGCCGGCGACCGGCGCGCGGGCGCTGATCGGCGAGCTGCTGCGCGCCTACCTCGCCGCTGACTAGCCGAGCTCAAGACTGGTCGAGGTTAGTCGGGCTCGCCGACGCGGCTGGCCAGACGTTCGAGTGTCGCTTCGTAGCCCGGCCAGATTGCGCCGTGACTGTCGATGTGCACGCCCAGATCGTTCATGTGGCCGTTGGTGAGGCTGTAGCACCAGGCGTGCACGCTCAGCGGCTGCCCGCGTTCCCACGCGTCCATCACCATGGTGGTGTGGCACACGTTGACCGCCTGCTCCAGTGCGTTGAGTTCGCACAGGCGCACGTTGCGATCCGTCATGTTCTCCAGACCGGTGAGCATGGCGTGGTGCTTCTTGGCGACGTCGCCGACGTGGCGCAGCCAGTTGTCGACCAGCCCCATGCGGCGTTCGTCCAGCACCGCCTGCACACCGCCGCAGCCGTAGTGGCCGACCACGATGATGTGCTCCACCTTGAGCACGTCGACGGCGAACTGGATCGTGCTCAGGCAGTTGAGGTCGGTGTGCGAGACCACGTTGGCGACATTGCGCTGCACGAAGATCTCGCCCGGCGGCAGGTCGACGATCTGCGTGGCCGGCACGCGCGAGTCGGAGCAGCCGATCCACAGGTATTTCGGCGACTGCTGCTTGGCCAGCCGCTCGAAGAACGCCGGATCGGATTCGCGCACCGCTTCGGCCCAGCGGCGGTTGCTGTCGATCAGGTCCTGCAGGGGGTTGTGGCTCATGAGAGATCCTTGCGTGGGCGTGGCCACCGGTAGGCGGCCCGCAGCCGCGTATGGTAACCCGGCCGTGCCGCGTGGCTCAGCCGTTGGCAGCGCTTGGGCGTGTCGAACGCGAACCACACCCGCGTCAGCGGCGCACCGACCACCGCCCTGGCGAGCGCATCGGCGGCGCGCGTCAGCACCGTGACGCCGGCGCCCAGCCCGGCCGAGCAAAGTCCGACAGGCTGCTAGCGTGCGCTCCAGCGCAGCACGAACGCGGCGATCAGGCAGGCCCAGGCCAGCAGCGGAAAGATCCGCCACAGCAGGCGCCAGCGGTTGAGCACGGCGTCTTCCAGCGCCGGCAACACCGGCGAGCGCAGCGCATTCTGCAGGCGGATCCAGCGCAACGGCGCACGCACCGCCAGGCCGCGCTCGTCCTGCGCGATGATCTTCCACTGGTCCGGATGCGCCTCGCGCAGGCGCCGGGCCGCTTGCGACAACGCCAGGTAGTGCAGCAGGAAACAGGCCACGCCAGCGAACAACAGGCCGAGATAGATCGCGCCAAGAGACATCATTTGCTACTCCCGATCCAGTGGGTGGGCAGCGCGGTACGCAGCGTCTTCAGCACGCCGTCGCCCTTGGGCGCCTCACCGCAAATGGCCTGATCCACGGCGGTCTTGTAGCTGTCGTTCATCAGGCCGACCCACACCGTGCCGTCCGGCCCGTGCGGGATCCTGAAGCTGCCCTTGGAAGTCATGTTCACCGGTGCTTCGGCGGAGAACGCGGCGGGCGACTGCTCCCAGTAGGTGTCGCCCGATTGCTGGTCGGCGGAGGAGTAGATCACCAGGTAGCGCGCCTTGGGGTTGTCGATGGTGGCGCTGCCGAACGCGCCGGTGCTGGACTTGCTCCAGCCCATGTATTCGCACAGCGCGATGTCCTTGCCGTCGATCGGCTGGAACGCCTCGTCGAGCACCACCGTGGTGGGCGCGAACAGGTAGCTGGAGTGCAGCCAGCGGCCGTTCAATTCCGACTTCACCGCGATGCGGTAGGGCAGCTTCACGTCGGTCGGCAACTTGAAGGCGAGGAAGTGGCTGCGCACGCCGTTGAGGTTGGCCACCGGGCTGTTCGGCCCCAGCACGAACTTCTTCGGCCGCCACGGCAGCAGCCTGGCGTAGGAGAAGTCGGCGAAGCTGGTGCAGCAGGGCGTGGCCTCCTGCAGGCGCTGCCTGGCCAGCTTCAACGCGTCGCCGGTATCGGTCGGCGGGCGCAGGTTCGGCGGTACGAATACCCCGTCGCTGTGGCAGGCGCCCAGCAGCAGGCACAGCGTCAGCGCGATGACGAGAGCGGGGAGGCGGAACAGCGTTCGCATGGCGTGATCGATCAGAACTCGGCCGAACCGGCCGCGCGGGGGTAGGGGATGGCGTCGCGGATGTTGGACAGGCCGCAGACGTACACCAGCAGCCGCTCGAAGCCCAGGCCGAAGCCGGCGTGCGGCACGGTGCCGTAGCGGCGCAGGTCGCGGTACCAGCCGTAGGTGGTCTTGTCGAGGCCGAACCTGTCCATCCGCGCGTCGAGGTAGTCCAGCCGCTCCTCGCGCTGGCTGCCGCCGATGATCTCGCCGATGCCCGGTGCCAGCACGTCCATCGCGGCCACGGTTTTCCCGTCGTCGTTGAGGCGCATGTAGAAGGCCTTGATCGCTTCCGGGTAGTTCATGACGACCACCGGGCGGCCGACATGTTTCTCGGCGAGGTAGCGCTCGTGCTCGGTCTGCAGGTCCACGCCCCAGGCCACGGGGTATTCGAACTTCTGCCCGGACTGCTTCAGGATCCCGATGGCGTCGGTGTAGTCGATGCGCTCGAACGGCTGGGCGATGAACTGCTCCAGCCGGGTGATCGCATCGGGCTGCACGCGCTCGGCGAAGAACGCCATGTCGTCGGCGCGCTCGTCCAGCACGGCCTTGAAGATCGCCTTGAGGAAGGCCTCGGCGCAGTCGGCATTCGCGGCCAGGTCGGCGAAGGCGATCTCCGGCTCCACCATCCAGAACTCGGCCAGGTGGCGCGGGGTGTTGGAGTTCTCGGCGCGGAAGGTCGGGCCGAAGGTGTAGACCTTGCTCATCGCCAGGCAGTAGGCCTCCACGTTGAGCTGGCCGGACACGGTGAGGAACGCCTCGCGACCGAAGAAGTCCTTGCGGAAGTCGATCTTGCCGTCGGGCAGGCGGGGCAGGTTGGCCAGGTCCAGCGTGGACAGCCGGAACATGTCGCCGGCGCCTTCGGCGTCCGAGGCGGTGATGATCGGCGTGTTGACCCAGAAGAAGCCCTGTTCGGTGAGATGGCGGTGGATCGCCGTCATCATCGTGTGGCGCACGCGGGTGACCGCGCCGAACAGGTTGGTGCGCGGTCGCAGGTGGGCCACTTCGCGCAGGAACTCCATCGAGTGCTGCTTGGGCTGGATCGGGTAGGTTTCCGGATCGTCGACCAGGCCGGTGACGATCACTTCCTCGGCCTGCAGCTCGAAGCTCTGGCCCTTGCCCTGCGAGGGCACCAGGGTGCCGGTGACGATCACGCCGGCGCCGGCGGTGAGGTGCTTGACCTCGCTCTCGTAGTTGGCCACGGTGGCCGGCACCACCGCCTGGATCGGGTCGAAGCAGGAGCCGTCGCTGACGTTCACGAACGACAGCCCCGCCTTGGAATCACGCCGCGTACGCACCCAGCCTCGCACGGTCACCCGGCTGCCCGCCTCTAGCGCGCCCGAGAGAGCCTGCTTCACGCTGCACACCGTCGCGCTGACCAACGCCATGGATTGAAACTCCTGCTGTTGCGCCGCATCTGGGCACATGTGAATGATGAGAAGGGTGGCGGCGAGGGCGCCGACCTAGGAGCCTGGGCGGAAGCCGGCCAAACCCGCATGATAATGTAGGTTCCGAGCCCCCCGCGACCCTTTCCCCGCCGACACGACACCGATTGCACGCCATGACCATCTCGATCACTCCCGCCGCCAGCCAGCGCATGCGCCAGTTCCTCGCACAGACCCCGTCCGCCCGGGGCGTGCGTTTTGGCGTCAAGCGCACCGGCTGCTCCGGTTTCGCCTACGTGGTGGATCTGGCCGACGAGCTGGTGGCCGACGACAAGGTGCTCGACATCGACGGCGTGCCGGTGGTGGTCGACGCCAAGAGCCTGGCGCTGGTCGACGGCACGGTGATCGACTTCCAGCGCCAGGGTCTCAACGCCAGCTTCGTGTTCCACAACCCCAACGCCACCGGCGAGTGCGGTTGCGGAGAGAGCTTCACGGTCGGCTGAGCGGTCCCGGCGGGCGCGTTCCCCGCCGCAAATCAAAAGCTTGCGCCCACTTGTGGCGCCGCCGTACAATTCCGCTTCTGTCTGCGCCCGATCGGGCCGGATGGAACCTTGCCTCACCGCGCCGACGGGAGGCTGCCAGGCCCGCAAGGGCCGCATCCACGAGGAGTCAAACCCAATGACCCTGCGTCATTACGAAATTGTGTTCCTGGTCCATCCGGACCAGAGCGAGCAGGTCCCCGCGATGCTCGAGCGCTACAAGGCGCTGATCGAGACTGACGGTGGCAAGATCCACCGCCTGGAAGACTGGGGCCGCCGTCAGCTGGCCTACCCGATCGTCAACCTGGCCAAGGCCCACTACGTGATGCTCAACATCGAGGTCACGCAGAACGCCCTGAACGAGCTGGAGTCGGGCTTCCGCTTCAACGACGCGGTGCTGCGCCACCTGTGCATCCGTCGCGACGAGGCCGACACCGAACCGTCCTTCATCCTGAAGTCGAAGGAGAAGGACGACGCCAAGGGTTCGCGTCGCCGCGACGACGACAGCGAAGGTGAGGGCGACAGCCGCCCGCGTGGTCGCGACCGCGACGACCGCGACAACGATCGCGACAGCGACTGATAGGAGCCCACAGCCATGTCCAAGTTCTTCCGCCGCCGCAAGTTCTGCCGTTTCACCGCAGAAGACGTCAAAGAGATCGACTACAAGGATCTCAACACCCTGCGCCAGTACGTGACCGAGAACGGCAAGATCGTTCCCAGCCGCATCACCGGCACCAAGGCCCGCTACCAGCGCCAGCTGGCGACCGCGATCAAGCGCGCCCGCTTCCTGGCCCTGCTGCCGTACACCGACAACCACGACGTCTAATTGCCGGGAATCGGGATGGGTGAACAGGGAATCGGCAGTGGGCCCGCGCGGCTTTCCCGATTCCCGGTTTGCCATCGCCGACTCCCGCCTTCGGACAGCCACCACGGCTGCACCGGCCCGGTCGGTGCTAACGAAAGGAAAAAACCATGGAACTGATTCTTCTCGAGAAAGTGCGCAACCTCGGCAACCTTGGCGACAAGGTCAGCGTGAAGCCGGGTTACGGCCGCAACTACCTGCTGCCGCAGGGCAAGGCGGTTCGCGTCAACGCCGCCAACCTCGAAGCCTTCGAGCGGCGCCGCGCCGAGTACGAGGCGAAGGCGAACAGCCAGCTGGCCGACGCCGAGGCCCGCAAGGCCAAGCTGGCCGATGCGTCGGTCACGATCACCGCCCACGCCAGCCCCGAGGGCAAGCTGTACGGCTCGGTCGGCCCGCGCGAAATCGCCGAGGCCCTGGTTGCTGCCGGCCAGACCGTCAGCAAGGGCGAGGTGATCCTGGGTGAAGGCCCGCTGCGCCACACCGGCGAGTTCGAGGTGGTGGTGAGCTTGCACGCGGACGTGCAGACCAGCGTCAAGGTGGTTGTGGTCGGCGGCTGATCCGTTTGCCCGGCTTCCCCGCCGTCAAGCCAAACGGGCGCCGCAAGGCGCCCGTTTGCTTTGCGGCCGCTCCGTTGCGGGCCCGGCGGATGGGGTCGATCGCGCGGCGACCCACGGCGCTTATCCACGCCAGGCCACAGCTTATCCACAGACTTGTTGTCTCGTGCCCTGCGATGGCGGCGCGTATCCTTGCCGCGTGCGCGCCGGTTTGCGCCGACCATCCTGCGAGTATCCCGATGTCCTTCGTGCCCGATCGCAAATCCATCGGTTCCAGCGTGGAATCGCTGCGCGTGCCGCCGCACTCCATCGATGCCGAGCAGGCGGTGCTGGGTGGCCTGATGCTGGCGCCCGACGCGCTGGACAAGGTGGCCGACCGGCTCTCCGAGGGCGACTTCTACCGCAAGGATCACCGCCTCATCTGGCGCGCCATCACCGAGCTGGCGAACAAGGGCATGCCCTGCGATGCGGTGACGCTGGGCGACTGGTTCGAGGCGAACGGCCTGGCCGAGATGGTCGGCGGCGCCAGCTACCTGGCCGAACTGGCCAACACCACGCCCAGCGCGGCCAATATCGCCGCCTACGCCGACATCGTGCGCGAGAAGTCGATCCTGCGGCAGCTGATCGACGCCGGCGTGTCGATCAGCGAGGACGGCTACCGGCCGGAAGGCAGGGGCGTGCAGGAGGTGCTGGAGAGCGCCGAGCAACGGGTCTTCAAGATCGCCGAGTCCGGTGCGCGCGGCAAGAAGGACTCGGTGTCGATGCGCGAGGCGGTCAAGGACGCCTTCCGCCTGCTGCACGAGCGCTACCAGAACAAGGGCCAGCTCACCGGCATCTCCACCGGCTTCAACGACCTGGACGAGATCACCTCGGGCCTGCAGCCGTCGGACCTGATCATCGTCGCGGCGCGCCCCTCGATGGGCAAGACCGCGTTCTCGGTGAACATTGCCGAGGCGGCCGCGCTGCGCGGCAAGAAGGCGGTGGCGATCTTCTCGATGGAAATGTCCGCCTCGCAGCTGGCCTTCCGCATGATTTCCTCGATCGGGCGCATCCACCAGCAGCACCTGCGCAACGGCGACCTGGCCGAGGAGGACTGGCCGCGCGTCACCAACGCCATCGCGATCCTGTCCGAGGCGAAGATCTTCATCGACGACACGCCCGGCCTGTCGCCGGTGGAGCTGCGCTCGCGCTCGCGCCGCCTGCACCGCGAGCACGGCGGGCTGGGCCTGATCGTGATCGACTACCTGCAGCTGATGCAGGTGCCCGGCAACAAGGAGAACCGCGCCACCGAGATTTCAGAAATCTCGCGTTCACTCAAGGGCCTTGCCAAGGAGCTGAACGTGCCGGTGATCGCCCTCTCCCAGTTGAACCGCTCGCTGGAACAGCGCGCCGACAAGCGTCCGATGATGTCCGACCTGCGCGAGTCCGGCGCCATCGAGCAGGACGCGGACGTGATCATGTTCATCTACCGCGACGAGTACTACAACAAGGATTCGCCGGACAAGGGCCTGGCCGAGATCATCATCGGCAAGCAGCGCAACGGCCCCACCGACACCGTGAAGCTGACCTTCCTCGGCCACTACACCAAGTTCGAGAACTACGCGCCCGATTCGTTCGTCGGGGCGTTCGAGTGAGAACCGGGATTCGGGTATCGGGATTCGGGATTGGACGAAGCATGGCGCGGCAAGATTTGCCTCACCGGACATCGGCCGACATCCGCCTTTCCGAATCCCGGATCCCGAATCCCGAATCCCGGCCGTCATGAGCCGCACCACCGTCGCCACCATCCACCTGGGCGCGCTGCGCCACAACCTGGCGCTGATCCAGCGCACGGCCGCCCCCGCGCGGGTGATGGCGGTGGTCAAGGCCGATGCCTACGGGCACGGCCTTGAGCGGGTGGCGCGCGCGCTGGACGAACAGGCCGAAGCGTTTGCGGTGGCGGCCCTGGGCGACGGCCTGCGCCTGCGCGCGGCCGGACATCGCCAGCGCATCGCGGTGCTGTCCGGCCCCGATCAGCCCGGCGACATCGCCGAGATGCAGCGGCTGGATCTGGATGCGGCGATCCACCACGAGGCGCAGCTCGCCTGGCTGGCCGAGGCCTCGCCGCGGCGCGGGCGCTTGCGGGTGTGGATCAAGATCGACAGCGGCATGCACCGGCTCGGCTTCGCGCCGGAACAGGTGACCGCCGTGCATGCGCGGCTGGCCGCGATGCCGGGCATCGATCCGCAGATCGGCCTGCTCACCCACTTCGCCGAATCGGAAGTGTTCGGCGGCGCGGTGACCCGGGCGCAGATCGCGCGCTTCAACGAGGTGACCGCCGGGCTCGACGGGCCCCGCTCGCTGGCCAACTCGGCCGCCGTGCTCGGCTGGCCTGAGGCGCGCGCCGACTGGGTGCGCAGCGGCGGCCTGCTGTACGGGCTGTCGGTGGTGGGCGGCAAGAGCGGCAGCGATTTCGGCTTTCGCCCGGCGATGACGCTGTCCACCCGCCTGATCGCCATCAACCGCGTCCGCGCCGGCGAGCGCATCGGCTACAACGGCACCTGGGCCTGCCCGGAGGACATGCCGGTCGGCGTGGCGGCGATCGGCTACGGCGACGGCTATCCGCGCAGCGCGGCGGCCGGCACGCCGGTGCTGGTGGGCGACCGCCGCGTGCCGCTGGTCGGCCGCGTCTCGATGGACCTGGTCACGCTGGACCTGCGCGAGACACCCGCTGCGAAGGTGGGCGACTGCGTCACCCTGTGGGGGCCACGGCTGCCGGTGGAGATCGTCGCCGCGCAGGCGGGCACCATCAGCTACGACCTCACCTGCGGCATGACCCGGCGCGTGCTGTTCGTCGAAGACGAAGGCTAGCTAGGCGCTGGTAACCCTGATCTGTCCGGATCAAAGGTCTCAAAAGGACCGCCATCCTTGACTACTCATAAGCGCTCCCCCCGGACTTGTGATGTGGTCGCTTTCACCGCGTTGCTTGGCTACGCGATCGCCGACAAACGTCGTTATCGAATGGCTGTTCCACTGCCTGGAAAAGCCTTTCGAAAGCGACAGGAGAGCGAGTGGAGGGGCGGCACTGTGCCACCAGGCTTTACGGCTTCGGCCAACACCCGTCGTGCTGACACGCGAGATACCCTTCACTTGGCCAATGCGCGCCTGCACTACCGCCTGCATGCATCGCGCCCAACGCTCCGGATATCCGGTGCCACTATCGGGTCCGGGCTCGCCTGCTTCAAATGTGCATTCGGCTCGCGCGAACTTCTCCCACGCAGCTTGCGCCACAGCCAGCATCACCACTGCGACGAGGCTGAGCAGGCACTTCCAGGCAGAGCTTTGGTCTGTGTAATTCCCTGCAGAGCGCCTGACCGGGGCACGAGTGCAATCATCTGGCGAGACACCTGACTCCTGTCTTGGAGAGAACGAGGGCGAGTGTGGCCGAAGTCGGGACGCTTTGCGGATCATCGAGCTATTCCATGCTGGCGGGCTTCCAGGATACGAATGATGCTCCTCAATCCGGGAGGTGTGGCGTCGAGAACGGTCGGCATCGTGGCAAGGAGTGGCGAGAGCGTGGCACAGCGCTGGTCAGTGCACGCGGCCATCCCCCAGCTCTTCCCGACGCCTCATACTTGATTTGTTCCGGCATGCGCGAGCGCGTGCGCGCGGATGAGGCCTGATCCAAAGCATCGAGTTGGACGCGTCTCGCGACCTGCGATGCGCCCACGCTAAGCTCGTCGTTTGGTTTTTCATCTTCCGGGAGCACCCATGGCCAAGGCCAAGACCGCCTATGTCTGCACCGATTGCGGTGCCGAGCACTCCAAGTGGCAGGGGCAGTGCGTCGAGTGCGGGGTGTGGAACACGCTGTCGGAAATCGTGCTGCAGCCGGCGGCCAGGTCGGTGGCGGCGCAGCGCAGCGTCGGCTACGCCGGCAAGGCGGCCGGATCGCCCGTGGTCACCCCGCTCACCGCGGTGGCGCTGACCACCGAGGCGCGCAGCTCCACCGGCATCGGCGAGCTGGACCGCGTGCTCGGCGGCGGCCTGGTCGAGGGCTCGGTGGTGCTGATCGGCGGCGATCCGGGCATCGGCAAGTCCACCCTATTGCTGCAGATGCTGGGCACGCTGGGCGGGCAGTTGCCCAGCGTCTACGTCACCGGCGAGGAATCGCTGGCCCAGGTCGCGACCCGCGCGCAGCGGCTGGACCTGCCGCTGGCGCCGCTGCACGGCCTGGCCGAAACCTGCATCGAACGCATCCTGGAGCAGGCGTCGGCCAGCCGTCCGCGGGTGCTGGTGATCGACTCCATCCAGACGATCTGGACCGAGCTGCTCACCGCCGCGCCCGGCTCGGTGAGCCAGGTGCGCGAGTCGGCGGCCAAGCTCACCCGCTTCGCCAAGGAGACCGGCACCTCGGTGTTCCTGGTCGGCCACGTGACCAAGGAGGGCGGCATCGCCGGCCCGCGCGTGCTGGAGCACATGGTCGACGCGGTGCTGTATTTCGAGGGCGAGTCCGGCTCGCGTTTCCGCGTGCTGCGCGCGTTCAAGAACCGCTTCGGCGCGGTCAACGAACTGGGCGTGTTCGCGATGAGCGAGAAGGGCCTGCGCGAGGTGCCCAATCCCTCGGCGATCTTCCTGTCCACGCACTCCGGCCCGACCTCGGGCAGCGCGGTGATGGTCACCCGCGAAGGCACCCGGCCGCTGCTGGTGGAAGTGCAGGCACTGGTCGACCAGAGCTCGCTGGGCAATCCGCGTCGCGTCGCGCTGGGGCTGGAGCAGAACCGGCTAGCGATGCTGCTGGCGGTGCTGCACCGGCACGGCGGCGTGGCGGCGTACGACCAGGACGTGTTCGTCAACGTGGTCGGCGGCATCCGCGTGCAGGAGACCGCGGCCGACCTGCCGGTGCTGCTGGCGGTGCTGTCCTCGCTGCGCGACCGGCCGCTGCCGGACAAGACCATCGCCTTCGGCGAGGTCGGTCTGTCCGGCGAGATCCGGCCGGTGCCCAACGGCGAGGAGCGCCTGAAGGAGGCCGCGCACCATGGCTTCCGTCGCGCCATCGTGCCGAAGGCCAACGCACCGAAGAAGGGCAAGGTGGGCGAGCTGGAGGTGGTTGGCGTGGAGCGGCTGGCCGAGGCCATCGACGCCTGCCGCTGAAGCCCATGTAGGAGCGCACCCTGTGCGCGAATGCTCTTGGCTTTGCTGTCGATCAGGAGCAAGAGCATTCGCGCACTGGGTGCGCTCCTACGGGGAAAACACCACCGTCTTGCGGCCGTCGATCAGCACGCGGTCGTCCAGCACCAGCCGCATGAAGAACTGCCCGGCTGCACGCTGTCGAACTGCTGCGCCTCAAGGATGTTGCTGCCCTGCGCGGCGAGGTGGCTGGACACGGCGCCGACGATGCCGGGGCGGTCGGGCAGGACAGGGTGAGCACGAACTGCGCTGCGTCCCCGCTCATGTCACAGGCCCCGGTGCAGCACCAGTTCCAGCACCGCCTTGGTGCCGAAGAACGCCAGCACCAGCAGCGCCATGCCCGACAACGTGAGGTTCACCGCGCGGCGCCCGCGCCAGCCGTGCTTCCAGCGGCCGTAGAGCAGGGCGCCGAAGATCAGCCAGGCGATGATCGACAGCACTGTCTTGTGCACCAGGTGTTGGCCGAACAGGTTGTCGACGAACAGAGTGCCGGTGACAAGGGTCAGGGTGAGCAGCGCGAAGCCGGCGCCGATCAGCTGGAACAGCAGGGTTTCGGTAAGTGTCAGCGGCGGCAGCGCGCGCAGCCACGGGCCGAACTGGCGATGGCGCAGGCCGCGTTCCTGCACCGCCAGGCCGATCGCCATCACCGCCGCGATCGACAGCACGCTGAAGGCGAGCAGGGCCACGGTGACGTGCAGCTTGATCTGCCAGTCCATCGGCTGCGGCAGCGTGGGCGGGGCGAGGAATCCGTCCACCGCCACCAGCAGTGCGGACAGCGGGAACACGATCACCCCCAGCGCCGCCACCGGGCGGGAGAGATTCACCAGCAGGGTCAGCGCGGACACCACGCAGGCCACCAGCGACAGTGCGGCGAAGAAGTGCAAGTCCAGTGCGCCGCGGTGCATGCCCAGCAGGATCGCCGCGTGCAGCAGCACGGCGAGCGCGCCGACGGCCAGCGGCCAGCGGCCGGTCGGTCGGTTGTCCCCGAGCAGCGGCCAGGCCAGCGCACCGGCCGCGGCAAGGTAGAGGACGATGGCGAGGGTGCTGAGGACGGGAAGCATCATGGCCGGGCAGTGTCGCACAGCGTCCGGCGCCATTGCAGGGGCTTCATTCGCCGGCAAGGAGTGCCGCTGGCTATAATCGGCGACTTTCCGCGCCACGGTTTCCACCCATGTTCGAGTCGCTCAGCCAACGCCTGTCCGCCACCGTCAACCGCCTGCGCGGTCGCGGCCGGCTGACCGAGGAAAACATCCGCGAGTCGCTGCGCGAGGTGCGCATCGCGCTGCTCGAGGCCGACGTGGCGCTGCCGGTGGTGCAGGCGCTGATCGAGCGGGTCAAGGTGCGTGCGGTCGGCCAGGAAGTGCTCAAGAGCCTGTCGCCCGGCCAGGCGCTGGTGAAGGTGGTCAGCGACGAGCTGACCGCGGTGATGGGCACGGTCAACACCGAGCTCAACCTCGCCCAGACGCCGCCGGCGGTGGTGCTGATGGCCGGCCTGCAGGGCGCCGGCAAGACCACCACGGTGGGCAAGCTGGCGCGCTTCCTGGTCGAGCGCAAGAAGAAGCGCGTGATGGTGGTCAGCTGCGACGTCTACCGCCCCGCGGCGATCGAGCAGCTGCGCACGCTGGCCGAGCAGGTCGGGGTGAGCTTCTTTCCCTCCGCGGCTGGCCAGAATCCGATCGATATCGCCAAGGCCGCGATCGCGGCGGCGCGCCGCGAGGTGATCGACGTGCTGCTGGTCGATACCGCCGGCCGCCTCAGCATCGACCAGGCGATGATGGACGAGATCAAGGCGCTGCATGCCGCGATCACCCCGGTCGAGACGCTGTTCGTGGTCGACGCGATGACCGGCCAGGACGCGGCCAATACCGCCAAGGCCTTCGCCGAGGCGCTGCCGCTGACCGGCGTGGTGCTGACCAAGACCGACGGCGACGCCCGCGGCGGTGCGGCGCTGTCGGTGCGCTACGTGACCGGTCGGCCGATCAAGTTCCTGGGTGCGGGCGAGAAGCTCGATGCGCTGGAGCCGTTCCACCCCGATCGCGTCGCGCAGCGCATTCTCGGCATGGGCGACGTGCTGTCGCTGGTCGAGGAGGTCGAGCGCAAGGTCGACCAGGAAAAGGCGCAGAAGCTCGCCACCAAGGTGATGAAGGGCAAGCGCTTCGACCTGAACGACATGCGCGACCAGCTCGAGCAGATGAACAACATGGGCGGCCTGGCCGGCCTGATGGACAAGCTGCCGGGCATGGCCAGCGTGCCGGACAGCGTCAAGTCCAAGGTCAACGACAACGAGCTCAAGCGCATGGTTGCGATCATCCAGTCGATGACCAAGAAAGAGCGCCGCCACCCGGATCTGCTCAACGGCTCGCGCCGCGCCCGCGTGGCCCGCGGCTCGGGCACCCAGCCGGCTGACGTCAACCGCCTGCTCAAGCAGTACATGCAGATGGAAAAGATGATGTCCAAGCTGGCCAAGGGCGGCAGCAAGGGCCTGCTGCGGCAGATGCGCGGCGCCATGAAGGGCATGGGTGGCATGGGCGGCGGGTTTCCGCCGATGCGCTGATTAACCGGGGTATCCCGCGGTCGTCGACCCCGCGCCCCGATTCAGCTACAGCGCGAACGTCATCCCCGCGAAAGCGGGGATCCATTGTGCTCTTGGCACCAAAGTCAAAATGGGTCCCCGCTTTCGCGGGGATGACGCTCGCTTCGTTGTCAGGTGATCCGCGGTGCGCTGCCCCCCCCAAGGGCTTCCCTTTTACCGAAAATCCACTAAAATGCCGCGTTTACCGCGCACGGTCTCGTGCGTGCGGCCGGCGATTCCGGCAACTCTGGAGCTTTTACTATGGTCAAGATTCGTCTTTCGCGCGGTGGCGCCAAGGGCCGTCCGTTCTACCACGTCGTCGTGACCGACCAGCGCAGCAAGCGCGACGGCCGCAACATCGAGAGCGTGGGCTTCTACAACCCGGTCGCGGCGGGCAAGGACAAGCGCCTTGAGCTCAACGTCGAGCGCGTCAGGGAGTGGGTCGGCAAGGGTGCGCAGTTGACCGACAAGGTCGCCGCCCTCGTGAAGGAAGCCGGCAAGCAGCAGGCGGCCTGAGCGTGACGGCAGCCGGTCGACGCGTCCTGATGGGACGCATCGTCGGGCTGTACGGCGTGCAGGGCTGGCTCAAGATCGAGTCCTGGTCCGAGCCCCGCACGCGGATTTTCGATTACCAGCCCTGGCAGCTCTCCGCGGCGCCGGGCGAAATGATCGAGGTGACTGGCATCAAGGGCCGTCCACAGGGCAAGGGGCTGGTCTGCTTCCTGCCCGGCGTGGATACCCGGGAAAAGGCCGCGGCGCTGGTGGGGCAGGACATCTTTGTCGCCCGCGAACTGCTGCCGCCGCCCGGCGAGGATGAGTATTACTGGGTCGACCTCGAAGGGCTTGAGGTTGTCACCACCGAAGGCGTCGCGTTGGGTCGGGTCACGCACCTGTTCGCCACCGGCGCCAACGACGTGGTGGTGATGCGGGACGGCGAGCGCGAGCGGCTGATCCCCTTCATCCAGGGCAGTTACGTGCGATCGGTGGATCTGCAGGCCGGGCGCATGGTGGTGGACTGGGATCCCGAATTCTGAGCCCGCGGACCGCCGCTCGGAAGTGGAGGATCTGATGCGCATCGATGTCGTCACGCTGTTTCCCGACTTCATGCTCCAGTGCGCCGCCGTCGGCGTGGTGGGACGCGCGCAGCAGCGCGAGCTGTTGCAGGTGGAAACCTGGAACCCGCGCGACTACGCCAGCGACAATTACCGTACCGTGGACGGCCGCACCTGCGGTGGCGGACCCGGCATGGTGATGCTGATCGAGCCTCTGCGCGCGGCCCTCGGGGCGATGCGCGAGGCGGCACCGGAACCGGTGCACGTGATTTACCTCAGTCCGCAGGGAGCGCGGCTGACGCAGGGCCGGGTGGAATCGCTGGCAAAGCTGCCGCGGATCGCCCTGCTGTGCGGACGATACGAAGGTGTGGACGAGCGTCTGCTGGCGCACGAGGTCGACGAGGAGCTCTCCATCGGCGATTATGTGCTGTCCGGTGGCGAGCTGGGCGCCGCGGTGGTCATCGATGCCGTGGGCCGCTTGCAGGACGGTGCGTTGAACGACGCGCAGTCGGCGCAGCAGGATTCGTTCTCGGACGGCCTGCTGGATTGCCCGCACTACACCAAGCCGGTGCATGACGCACTGGGTGACGTGCCGGCGGTGCTGCTGTCCGGTGACCACGCGGCGATCCGCCGCTGGCGCCTGAAGCAGTCGCTGGGACGAACCTGGCTGCGCCGTCCCGACCTGCTGGCGCGACGGACCCTGGATGCAGAGTCCGCCGCGCTGCTGGACGAATTCCGCCGCGACTATCTGCGGCACAACGATGCGGCCAACGCGTGACCGCAGTTATTGCATTTGACACAGGTGTTGCCATGAACAAGATCATCGAACAGTTCGAATCCGAGCAGATCACCCGCCAGCTGCCGGACTTCGGCCCCGGCGACACCGTGGTGGTCAACGTCAAGGTGAAGGAAGGCAACCGCGAGCGCGTGCAGGCGTTCGAGGGCGTCGTCATCGCCAAGCGCAACCGCGGCCTGCATTCGGCCTTCACCGTGCGCAAGATCTCGCACGGCACCGGCGTGGAGCGCGTGTTCCAGGCGCACAGCCCGACCATCGAATCGGTCAGCGTGAAGCGCAAGGGCAAGGTGCGCGGCGCCAAGCTGTACTACCTGCGCAACCTCGAGGGCAAGGCCGCGCGCATCAAGGAAGACATCGCCGCCGCCGCGGCCGCGAAGGCGGCCTCGAAGGCCGCTGCCGCCGCCGAGTAATTCAGCCCAGGCAGGGCAGGGAAAAAGCCGCGGAGGGCAACCTCTGCGGCTTTTTGCTGCGCATCTGTCTGGATTCCGGCGGCGCAATACCGGCAATACCGGTGGATCGAGTCAGAGGCTGAGAAAAATTCGACCTCTCAGTTGACCAGCCGCTGCGGCTCCTGCAGGAAGTTGCCCTGCACGAAATCCACGCCGCAGGCGAACAGCAGCGACGTGCTGCTGGCGTCCTCCACCCATTCGGCCACGGTGACGCGATTCATCTCGCGTGCCTGGTGGCAGATTTCGGTGATCTTCTTCTGGTTTTCCGGGTGCTGCGGCAGCTGCGCCATGTAGGAGCGGTCGATCTTCAGGTAGTCCGCGTCCACGTGGGTGAGCAACTGGAACGAGTTGAGGCCCGAGCCGAACTGTTCCAGCGCGAAGCGACCGCCGAGCTTCTTCCAGCCGGTGACGAATTCCCGCGCGGGGCGCAGCAGCGTCACCACCTTGCTCTCGGTCATTTCCAGCACGATCTGGCCGTTCTTCAGGCCGGCCTTGCGGACCAGCTCGCCGAGCCAGGGCAGCAGCGAGGCATCCTGGATCGAGTCGGCGGTGAGCTTGACGAAAAACGTGGTGTGGATGCCCTGGCCGTCGCGCGCGCGCAGGATCTCGATCGCCTTGTTCAGCACCCAGCGGTCGATCGCCACGCTCAGGCCGTGCTGCTCGGCGATCGGCATGAAGAAGCCCGGCAGTACCTCGCCCTGCGGGCCGTTCATGCGCAGCAGGATTTCCGAATACTCACCCTCGGCATCCTGCAGGCTGATGGTGTGCTGGTGGTACAGCACGAAACCGTCGTTGGCCAGCGCCTGCTGCAGCAGCTGCAGCCAGTAGCGCTCGCGCTCGGCGTCGGCCTTCTCACGCGCCGCCGGGTCGTGCACCTCGACGCGACCGCCACCCTGGCTGAGCGCGTTGCGCAGCGCCTGGTTGGCCTGGTTGAGCAACAGCTCCGCGTTGGCGTTCTTCTCGCCAAGCAGGGCGCCGCCGACACTTGCGGACACAGTGATGGACCGGTGGCCAAGGTCGAAGATCTCCCTCGCGATGCGCTGCTGCAGGCCGGTGATCCAGGCTTTCACCGCTTCGTCGTTGCGCTCGCGCAGCACCACGCCGATGGTGTGCTCCGCCAGCAGGCCGGCCACGTCGTCCGCACCCAGGTCGTTGCCGAGCCGGTGGGCGAAGGCGGCCAGCAGTTCGTCGGCCTTGCCCATGCCGATGCTGTCGATCAGCCCGTTCCAGTTGTCCGGCTCCACCAGCAGCAGACTCTGGCCCTTGGTGCCCTTGGCCGCGGCACTGACCGCGTCGTCGATGAATTCCAGCATGCGGGCGCGGTTGTACAGGCCGGTGACCGGGTCGCGCTGCAGCTGTTCGACCAGTTGCGGATCGATCTGCTGGCGGCGGAACACGATCTGCAGGCACGGCTCGCCCTCGAACGTGGCGTGGGCGAACTCGACCGTGGCCTGGAAGGTGGAGCCGTCCGCACGGCGCGCCTGCAGCTCGATGTGCTGCGCGGCCTTCTCTTTGCGCGCATGGCTGCGCAGCAGGTTCTTGAACTCCTCCGCGTCGTTGCTGCTGATGAGATCGAGCACCGGCAGGCAGAGCAGGTCGTCGTAATCCTCGTAGCCGAAGGTGTCCAGGTAAGCCTTGTTGGCGCGCACGTGCATGCCGTCGTGGACGAAGGCGATCGGATCGGTGGACGAATCCAGCAGCGCGTCGGCGCGGCGCTCGGATTCGCGCAGGGCCGCCTCCAGCAGGCGCACCTGGCGGCGCGTCTGCAGCGCTTCGTGCTCGCGCTGCAGCACGGTGAGCAACTGCTTGGGCTGGCTGCGGATGGCGATGCCGCGCACGCCGGCATTGAACAGGTCGGCAGCGATCTGGTTGTCCATTTGCGCCACCAGCGCCACCAGCGCCAGGTCGCGACCGTGCGCTTCGAGCTGCTGCGACACCTCGCGCACCGGCATCCTTGCCGGGGCCGGGTCGTACAGCACGATGTCCGGTCCCAGCTCGTCCAGCGCGGCCTGGATCTCCTCGGCGCTGGTCGCCCGCGCGGGCCGCACGGCGATGCCGCCGTTGCGCAGCAGGCTGATGATCTGTTCGGCGTCCTCCACCGGAGTCTCGACGAACAGGATCTTGATGACGGAATCTTTTTTCATGGACACATCAGACGACGGGTGGAGCGCCGGCCGCCGCGTCGAGGGGCACGCGCAGGACGGGACATAGGCAAGGTTTGTAGCGGATTCCGACACGGCCCGCCAGCGACGGCGTTCGCGATCACAGCGGCCGCTTGGACCCCTCGCCGGCCACTTCGCGTACCAGTCGCGGCACCAGATAGCCGGGGAGCCGCGTGCGCATGGCCTCCACCAGTGCCAGCGCGCGTCCGTCGTCCACCTCGAAATGGGCGGCGCCCTGGACGCGGTCGAGCTGGTGCAGGTAGTAGGGCAGCACGTTTGCGGCAAACAGCCGCTCGGACAGCGCCACCAGCGCATGCTCCTCGTCGTTGACGCCCTTGAGCAGCACCGACTGGTTCAGCAGCGTGGCGCCCGCCTCGCGCAGGCGGGCGCAGGCGGCCTCCACCGCGGCGTCGAATTCGTTGGCGTGGTTGGCGTGCAGCACCACCACCTTCTGCAGCGGCAGGGCGGTCAGCCAGGCGAGGAAGGCATCGTCGATGCGCTCCGGCAGTACCACCGGCAGGCGCGTGTGGATGCGCAGGCGGGTGACGTGCGGGAGCTCGGCCAGCCCACGGCTGAGCTCTTCCAGCTTGGCGGTTGCCAGCGACAGGGGATCGCCGCCGGAGAGGATCAGCTCGGTGATGCCGGGATCGCTGCGCAGATGAGCCAGCGCCCGCCGCCATTGCCCGGCGGCGGCCATCTCCTCGCCGTAGGGGAAGTGCCGGCGGAAGCAGTAGCGGCAGTTCACCGCGCAACTGCCGCTGGCGATCAGCAAGGCGCGACCGTGGTACTTGTGCAGCAGGCCCTGCGTCTCGCGCGCGGCCAAGTCGCCTACCGCGTCCAGCGCAAAGCCGTCGATCTGTTCCAGTTCGGCCAGCTGGGGCAGCACCTGCAGCAGCAGGGGATCGCGCGCATCGCCGGGGTGCATGCGCGCCACGAAGCCCCGGGGCACGCGCAGCGCAAAACCGGCATCGCCCGGCGGCAACTGTTGCGCAAGCTGCGGCAAGCCCAGCAGCGCCAGCAGCTCGGCCGGATCGGTGACGGCCTCGCGCCAGAGCTGGCGCCAGTCGGGGGCGGGCGGCGATAGGCGGGCGCTGGGGCTTGCGGTTATCATGGCGGACCCTGAAACGGGCCAATCAGCCCGGCAAAGCCCTCATTTTAGCCGCCCCGCGGGGTGGAATTACCTCTGGAGCAGATAGCGCATGGCGACCCTTGGCCTCAATGACGTCAAAACGGGCAAGAAGATCCTCCACAACGGTGATCCGTGGATCATCACCGAGGCGGACTTCATCAAGCCGGGCAAGGGCCAGGCGTTCACCCGCATCCGCATCCGCAACCTCAAGGACGGCCGCACCACCGAGCAGACGCTGAAGTCCAGCGACTCGTTCGAGGAGGCCGACGCCGTCGACACCGACATGCAGCTTTCCTTCATCGACGGCGTCGGCAACGACCGCGTGTGGCACTTCATGAACATGGAGACGTTCGAGACGCTCCCCGCCACGCTGGCCGCGATGGGCGATGCCTGGAAGTGGCTCAAGGGCGAGGAGGAGTGCGTGGTGACCCTGTTCAACGGTGCGATCATCGCGGTGCAGCCGCCGAAGTTCGTCGAGCTGAAGATCGTCGAGACCGACCCGGGCGTGCGCGGCGATACCTCCGGCGGTGGCGGCAAGCCGGCCACGCTGGAGACCGGCGCGGTGGTGCGCGTGCCGCTGTTCGTCAACCAGGACGAGATCATCAAGGTCGATACCCGTACCGGTGAGTACGACAGCCGCGTCGGCAAGTGATGCACCGGCGAAGACGCGGGCAACGCCCGCGTCTTCGCCGGCTCGTCGTCCCGGCGAACGTCGGGATCCTGAAGCCAGGAAGCCAAGGGGCGGGCGCCGCAAGGTACCGCCCCTTGTCGTATTCGCATCGAACGCGGCGGCCACGATGGCCGTCCGCGTACCGGACACAGTGAGGTGAAGATGAGTCCCATGCCGCCGAAGTCGGTCGATCTGGTCATCGAGGCACGTTGGGTCGTGCCGGTGGAGCCCCACGCCGTGGTGCTGGAGCAGCACGCCGTGGTGGTCGACGCCGACCGCATCGTGGCCCTGCTGCCGATCGCCGAGGCGCGCGCCGCCTACGCGCCGCGCGAGCGGGTCGAACTGGGCGAGCACGCGCTGATCCCCGGCCTGATCAACAGCCACACGCACAACCCGATGACCCTGCTGCGCGGACTGGCCGACGACCTGCCGCTGATGACTTGGCTGCAGGAGCACATCTGGCCGGCCGAGGCGAAGGTGATCGGGCCGGAATTCGTGCGCGACGGCGTCGAGCTGGCGGTGGCCGAGATGCTGCGTGGCGGCACCACCTGCGCCAACGAGAACTACTTCTTCCCCGACGCGATCGGCGCCACCTATCGCAAGCTCGGCTTCCGCGCCGTGGTCGGCCTGCCGGTGATCGAGTTCCCCACCGCGTGGGCGAAGACCCAGGACGAATATTTCGAGCGCGCCGCCGAGGTGCACGACAGCTTCCTCGGCGACGCACTGGTCGGCACCGCGTTCGCGCCGCATGCGCCGTACACGGTGTCCGACGCCAGCTTCGAGCGCATCCGCATGCTGGCCGACCAGCTCGACATCCCGGTCCACTTGCACCTGCACGAGACCGCGCACGAGGTGGACGAGGAAAAGGGCAAGAGCGGCCTGCGCCCGTTCCAGCGGCTGCAGAAGCTGGGCCTGGTCAACGACCGCCTGATCGCCGTGCACATGACCCATGTCACCGACGCCGAGATCGCCGCCTGCGCCGAGGCCGGCGTGTCGGTGGTGCACTGCCCGGAGTCGAACCTCAAGCTGGCCTCCGGCTTCTGCCCGGCGGAGAAGTTCCGCCGGGCCGGCGTCAACCTCGCCGTGGCCACCGACGGCTGCGCCTCCAACAACGATCTGGACATGTTCGGCGAGATGCGCACCGCGGCGATCCTGGCCAAGGCGGTGGCGCAGGACGCGGCCGCGTTCGATGCGGCTTCCGCCCTGCGCGCCGGCACACTCAACGCGGCCCGCGCGATGGGTCTGGAAGACCGGGTCGGCTCGATCGAGGTCGGCAAGCAGGCCGACCTGGCCGCGGTGCGCCTGAGCGATCTGGAGACCCAGCCGCTGTTCCACGTGGCCTCGCAGCTGATCTACGCCACCGGGCGCCACCAGGTCACCGACGTGTGGATCGCCGGCCGTCGCAAGCTGGCGGCGCGCCAGCTGGTGGACATGGACGTGGAGGCGATCCTGGCCCGCACGCGGCAGTGGCGTGAACGGATTGCCGCGGCATGAACACGCGGCCCGTGTTCCTCGTCATTCTGATGCGCCGTCCGGTGGTGGACCCGGCGGCCGTCGAGGCGCATCGCGCCTTCCTCGACGCCCTGCGCGCCGAGGGCGTGCTGGAGCGCTCCGGGCCCTTCGCCGACAAGCGCGGCGGCGCGTATCTGATCCACGCCGACGACCTTGCTGCGGCCCAGGCGATCGTGGCGCGCGATCCGGCCAGCACCAGCGGCGGCTGGGACGTCACCATCCATGAATGGCAGGCGCTCTGAGCGCAGGCCGGGAGTTCCGATCATGCAGACCTCGCACGCCAACGTCAGTCCCGAGGAAATCGCCCGCTTCGACAAGCTGGCCGCCCGCTGGTGGGATCCGGACGGCGAGTCGCGCCCGTTGCACGATCTCAATCCGGTGCGTGCGCAGTACGTGGCCGAGCGCGTCGCGCTCAAGGGTGCGAAGGTGGCCGACGTCGGCTGCGGCGGCGGCCTGCTCAGCGAGGCGCTGGCGCGCGACGGTGCGCAGGTCACCGGCATCGACCTGGGCGAGAAGGTGATCGAGATCGCCAGGCTGCACCTGTACGAATCGAAGCTCGCCGTGGACTACCGCGTGCAGTCCTCCAGCGAGCTGGCGGCCGCCGAGCCGGCCGGCTTCGATGCGGTGTGCTGCATGGAGATGATCGAGCACGTGCCCGATCCCGAGGCGCTGGTGCAGGACCTGGCGGTGATGCTCAGGCCGGGCGCGCGGTTGTTCATGTCCACCCTCAACCGCACGCCGGCGGCGTTCGGCGCGGCGATCCTGGGCGCCGAATACCTGATGCGCCTGCTGCCGCGCGGCACCCATCACTACGCGCAGTTCCTCAAGCCGTCCGAGTTGGCGCGCCTGCTGCGCCATGCCGGACTGGAGCTGGAGGACGTCTCGGGCCTGGCCTACAACCCGCTCACCCGCAAGGCGTGGCTGAGCCGCATCACCGCGGTCAACTACGTGCTGTGCGCGCGCAAGCCGGCATGAAGCCGCGACCCACCCGCATCGAAGGCGTGCTGTTCGACCTCGACGGCACCCTGCTCGACAGCGCGCCCGACCTCTACGCCGCGCTGGTGCGCCAGTGCGCGGAAGAGGGCGTTGCCGTGCCGGATTACGCGATGGTGCGCGAAGTGGTCTCGCGCGGCTCGCGGGCGATCCTGCGCTGTGCCTTCGCCGATCGCGGCGAGCCGGCGATCGAGGCGCTGGTGCCGCGCTATCTCGATTTGTACGAACAGCTGCCGGCACAGGAGACGCACGCCTTCGCCGGCGTCGAAGCGCTGCTCGCGCAGCTGGAGGCGCGTGGCATCCGCTGGGGCGTGGTCACCAACAAGCCGGGCTTTCTCACCGATACGCTGCTCGCGCGCATCGGCTGGGATGCACGCGCGGCCGCCGTGGTGTCCGGCGACACCCTGCCGGTGAAGAAGCCCGATCCGGCGCCGGTGCTGCTCGCCTGCGAGCGCGCCGGCATCGCCCCGGCGCGCAGCGTGTTCGTGGGCGACGACCGGCGCGACGTGATCGCCGGCGCCACCGCCGGCCTGTACACCGTGGCCGTGCGCTGGGGCTATCTCGATGGCGGCAACCCGGACGACTGGCAGGCCGATTGCGTGATCGATCATCCCGACCAGCTCGCGGCGTGGTTCGCGACCGAGGTGTCGGCATGAGCGACACCGGCCACGGCGCGCTGCAGAGTTACGTCGACAAGTGGCTGGCGGTGCAACCGCAGCAGCGCGTGGCGCTGGCCTTCGTCGATCCGCGCGAGCACGCCGGCCACATCGCGCTGGCGGCGCTGGAACAGGAACTGCTCGGCGCCGCCTACGGCATCCGCGAGCCGCAGGTGGCCGCGGTCAAGTTGAACTGGTGGGCGGAAGAGCTGGCCGGCGCCGCGCACAGCGGCGGTCGTCATCCGTTGACCCAGGTGCTGTTCGACGACGAGCGCGCCCACGCGCTGCCGGCCGAATACTGGCTGGCGCCGGTGCGCGCCGCCATCACCCAATTGGAAGACGGTACGCCGGCGGATTTCGCCGCGCAACTGGCCGCGGCGCAGCCGTTGCACGGCGCGCTGGCGGCGCTGGAGACGGCGTGGTGGTTCGGCGCGCAGGCGTCGCCGGAGCGCGCCGCGCGCGTCGCGGTGCTGGCGCATCTGCTGCATGCGCTGCGCCGCCTGCACGACGACGCCGAGCGCGATCGCCTGCCGCTGCCGATGGCGCGGCTGGCCCGTTTTGGCCTGGCGCGATCCGCCCTGCGCACGCGCAGCGAGGCGCGCGACCGGGCGATTCGCGCGCAATTGGCCGATCTGGCCGCGGCGTGGGACGAGGCGTCGCGCCTACCCGGGCCGCTGGGCGTGTTCCGTGCCCTGGAGGCGCGTCAGGATGCGCGCCTGGTGCGTGTGGCGCAGCGGGCGGACGATCCGCTGCGCGCGCTGCAACGGGGTCTGGACGGTGGCAGCTTCGGCAACACGCTTGCCGCCTGGCACGCGGCACGCCGCTGGCGCCGGGCCACGGGCTGAGAGGCTGAGAAAAAATCGCCCGCCTACTGCGACCGCCTGTTGTGCTGACAGGCACTGCCCCAAAATAAACGCTTCGAGGCGAAACCCTCGCACGATCGCTCCAGGACACGCCCATGCACAGCCACGAGAACACCGCCCGCCTGATGCCCGATGTCGCCCATCAGGCCCAGCCGCACCTGGCCGGCGCGCTCGACTGGGTCGGCATGGACGGCATCGAGGTGCCGGTACGCTTCGATGCCGGCGATGGTGACGTGCAACGCGCCAGTGCCCAGGTCGGCGCCTTCGTCAACCTCACCCGGCCGGACCAGCGCGGCATCCACATGTCGCGTTTGTATCTGCTGGTGGACGAGCACCTGGGCAAGCGCACGCTCGATGCGGCGATGCTCGAAGGCCTGTTGAAGGCGTTCCTGGAGTCGCACAAGGATCTGGCCGACCGCGCACGCATCAGCATCCGCTTCGACCAGCTGGTGCGCCGTGCCGCCCTGCGCAGCGCCAACAGCGGCTGGCGCGCCTATCCGGTGTCGATCGAGGCAAGCCTGGGTGCCGACGGTTTCCGCATGGAGCTGGGCACCGAGGTGGTCTATTCGTCCACCTGTCCGGCCTCGGCCGCGCTGTCGCGGCAGCTGATCCAGGAACAGTTCGCCAAGGACTTCGCCGAAGGCGCCGCGCTGGATCGCGCCGCCGTGCTGGCCTGGCTGGGCAGCGAGCAGGGCATCGTCGCCACGCCGCATGCGCAGCGCAGCGTGGCGCGCCTGCTGGTGCGCTTCGAAAGTCAGGCGCCGCTGAACCTGATCGGTCTACTGGACCGCGTCGAGCAGGCGCTGGGCACGCCGGTACAGACGGCGGTGAAGCGCGAGGACGAGCAGGCCTTCGCGCTGGCCAACGGCGGCAACCTGATGTTCTGCGAGGACGCCGCCCGGCGCATCCAGCGCGCGCTGGACGCCGACGCCACGATCGCCGACTTCCACGTGCGGCTGGAGCATCAGGAAAGCCTGCACCCGCACGACGCCGTGGCCTATGCCAGCAAGGGCGTGCCGGGCGGTTTCGGCAACGGCGACTGCACCTGAGCGATCACCTCGCTCAGACCGCTGCGTCGAGCCACACCAGCAGCGTGATGGCGGCAAACAGCAGCAGCGTGAGCACGCTCGCAACCACATAGTTCCACGGATCGCCCAGCCGCCGTGCGCGCATGTGTATGCGCGCATGTACAGGTAGATCGGCGCACCCGCGGCGCCGAACAGGATCATCCACCAGTTATCCGTTGGACAGCGTGCGGCCGGCGTGCCTGGGGGTTTGCCTGGCATGGATCGTCAGCCCGATGCAGTCCAGCAGGGCGATCAGGCCGGCACCGACGACAGCACCAGAAGCCTCCGCCATGCGCCGCGCGGATTGGCCTTTTCGGGTCAGCCGATCAAGGATCACCTGGGGGCTCCGCGTGCGAGTGGATGTCGTGATCCCCGCAGCGACGAAAAACCACGCGCTCGGGCACGGGATCCTCACCGCCGCTGCACAGCGGCTGGCAGCGGGCCAGCCGCCACAGCGTCAGCGCGCCGCCGCGCAGCGGACCGAAGCGCGCCACGGCAATGCGTGCATAATCGGAACAACTGGGGTAGAAGCGACAGTGCTGCCCCAGCAAGGGGCTGAGCCAGCGTTTGTACAAGCGGAGCAGAAGCAGCAGGAATCGGGTCAAGACGGTTCACGCGGCCGAGACGGCTGGCGGTTGGTAGTGCGCCAGTATTCCAGAAAGTGCGCTTGCTGGTGCAAGGCACATGGGCTATAACACCCGGCCGCCACGGCCAAAACGGTGAAGGGAAATGGCGAAAACCACGCGTAGCTCGACCGCCGGCAAGGCGCAGAAGAACAAGCCTGCGGCCCCGGCAAAATCCTCCAGGCCCGGGAAGGCGAAACCCGCTGTGGCCGCCTCGCGCGGCGCCAGCAAGGCGGTCGGGCCCACACCGAAGAAAGCCGCGGCCTCCACCAAGCCTGCTGCCAAGAAAACGGCGCAGAAGGCGCCCGTGAAGGCCGCGCCGGTGAAGAAGCCGGTCGCCAGGAAGGCGGTCGTGAAGAAGCCCGTCGCCAAGAAGAGCGCGCCGGTGAAGAAGCCCGCGGTCAAGAAGGCTGCGGCCAAGAAGGCTGCGGCGAAGAAGCCGCTCGTTGCCAGGAAGGCGCCGGCCGGGAAAGTTGCCAAACCCGTCGCCGTGAAGAAGGCACCGGCCAAGGTCGTCGCCAAGAAGGCGGCACCCGTCAAGCCGGCTCCGGTGAAAAAGGCTGCAGCGAAACCCGCTGCGGCGAAACCCGCGCCGGCTCCGGTGGCGGCCAGGCCTGCACCCGCCGCCAGGCCCGTCACGACGGGCCCGGCCCCCGCGCCGGCCGCTCCCGTCCAGGGCAAGGTCGCCAGCGCCACGGCGCTGGCGACTCCGCGCGTGGCCACGGCCACCGCCAGCCATACTCTCCCCAAGAAACAGAAGTCCCAGTCGTCCTCAATGAATAAAGCTGCTGCAATTTCCGACAATGGCGTGACGAAGGAAGACGGGCGCTACGCGCTCCCGGCGACCACCACGATCGAACTGCCCAAGGGTTACCGCCCCTCCGCCGACGAGGAGTACATGAGCCCGCGGCAGCTGGCGTACTTCCGCAACAAGCTCCGCGACTGGCGCGAGCAGCTGGTGGAGGAATCGCGCCAGACCATGGAAAACCTGCGCGACGAAGTGCGCGACGTGGGCGACGAGGCCGAGCGCGCCACGCGCGAGACCGAGAACTCGCTCGAACTGCGCACCCGCGACCGCTACCGCAAGCTGATCTCCAAGATCGACAAGGCGCTGCGCCGGATCGAGGAAGGTCGCTACGGCTATTGCGAGGAGACCGACGAGGAGATCGGCGTGGACCGTCTCGACGCCCGCCCGATCGCCACGCTCTCACTCGACGCCCAGGAGCGCCGCGAGCACCTGCAGAAGCAGATGGGCGACTAGTCTACCAGCCTGTCGGACTTTGCCCGGCCGACCGAGCAAAGCCCGACAGGCTGCTAGGCAAACCGGGGCAATGCCGCGATAGTGGCCGGATCGATTCGTGATCGCCCAGGGGTTGCCTATGTCCGGTGGAGTGTCCTTGCGTGTGGCCGTCGCCGCCGCGTTGCTGGTGGTGGCTTGCGGTGCCGCGGCGCAGAGCGTGCCGGCCAGGCGCGCGCCGCCGCCGATCGGCATCAACGACAGCGTGCGCCCCGCGCTGCCGCCGGAGCTGGCCGACTTCGCCGCCTATGTGGACAGCGCCCGCAGCACCTTCGGCGTGCCCGGCATCGCCGTGGCCATCGTCAAGGACGGCCAGGTGGTGATGGAGCGGGGCTTCGGCGACAGGTCGCTGGACCCCAAGCAGCCGGTGGACGCACACACGCTGTTCGCGATCGCCTCCAACACCAAGGCGTTCACCGCCGCGGCGCTGCAGCAGCTGGACGAGGCCGGCAAGCTGAAGATGGACGACCGGGTGATCGACCATCTGCCGTGGTTCCGCATGTCTGATCCGTACGTCACCCACGAGATGCGCCTCCGCGACCTGCTCGCCCACCGCAGTGGCCTGTCGCTGGGCGCCGGTGACCTGCTTTACTGGCCACCCACCTCGTACAGCACCAGGGAAGTGGTCGAGCGCCTGAAGCACGTGCCGATCAAGAACGGCTTCCGCAGCGGCTACGCCTACGACAACATCCTGTTCGCGGTCGCCACGCTGGTGATCGAGCAGGCCTCGGGCCAGAGCTACGCCGACTACGTGCGCACGCACCTGTTCGCGCCGGTGGGGATGGACGAGTCGCTGATCGACAAGAACGACATCAGGCCCGGCATGGACGTGGCCACCGGCTACGCCAAGGAAAACTTCAAGGACCTCAGGCCGGTGCCGCCGATGGCGTGGAGCAACGATCCCGGCGCCGGCGGCATCTACGCCAGCGTGCACGACCTGGCCAAGTGGATGAACGTGCAACTGGCCGGCGGCGCGCTGCCGCAGAAGGGTGCCGACGGCAAGCCGAAGCGCATCTTCAGCGAAGACAGCCAGCGCCAGATGTGGACCATGCTCACGCCGATCACCGTGGGCAAGCCGCCGATCCCAGAACTGGCGCCGATCATGCCGAACTTCTACGGCTACGGCGAAAGCTGGTTCCTGTCCGACTACCGCGGCCATCGCCTCGCGTGGCACACCGGCGGCTGGCCGGGCTTCGTCTCGCGCGTGACGCTGGTGCCGGATGAGCATCTGGGCGTGGTGGTGCTGACCAACGCCGAGTCCGGCGCCGCGTTCAACGCGGTGACCTACCGCGTGCTCGACGCCTACCTGCATCCGGGCCAGAAGACCGACTGGGTGGCGGTGTACGACAAGCTGGTGAAGAAGGGCGAGGCCAACGCCGACGACAGCTGGGCCAAGCATCTGAAGGCGCGCGCCAGGAACGCCACGCCCGACCTGCCGCAGGCCCGCTACGCCGGCACCTTCCGCGATCCGTGGTACGGCGACGTGGTGGTGTCGAACGAGGGCGGCAGGCTGCGCATGCGCTTCAGCAAGACCCGGCAACTGATCGGCACCATGACGCCGTGGCAGCACAGCAGCTTCGTGGTGAAGTGGGACGACCGCACGCTCAATGCCGACGCCTTCGCCACCTACACGCTGGATGCCGACGGCAGGATCACCGAACTGCGCATGCAGCCGATCTCGCCGCTGACCGACTTCAGCTTCGACTTCCAGGACCTGCGGCTGAAGCCGATCGCGCCGGCCGCCGCACATTGAGAGGCTGAGAAAAAATCGCCCACCTACTGCGACCGTCGCCAAACGCCCGTGCCGGCGGCGCCCAACGCACCTTGTCACGAACGCTTGGCGGCGCTCTCGCTACGGCGGTCGAATTTTTCTCAGCCTCTGAGCGCCACCACCATCACGCCTGCCTTCGGGGAATCCGCCATGCGTCATCGTCTCAATGCCTTCGCTGCTGCGGCGCTCGTCGCCGGCATGCTCGGCATCGTCCACGCCGCCGATGCGCTGCCCGCGCACCGCTTCTTCCACGTCACGCTGGGGGCGGCGTCGAGCCAGCCCACCTCGGGTCGGCTGCTGCTGTTCGCCACCGGGGCGGAGGCGGCCAAGACCGAGGCGTTCAAGGCCTCGGCCGGCAAGGACGGCACGGTGCGCGAGGTCGATGCCAGCCCGCTCTCGCCCGCCAGCACCAGCGTCGCGGCGATGGACGTGCCGCACTGGACACCCGGCCAGACGCTGGACATCGATGCCGACCAAGTCGCGTTCCCTGCCGGCTATTCGCAGCTGCCCGAGGGCGACTACTACGTGCAGGCCGTGCTCGACGTGAACCACGACTACAACTACGCCGGCCGCGGCGCGGGCGACTTGGTGAGTGACGTGGTGAAGGTGCACCTTCCCAGCGCCTCGATCCCCAGCCTGTCACTGGTCAAGGCATTGTCCGCACGCGATCCGTGGCAGCTTCCCGACTCGGCCCCGGCCGAGCGCAGGCAACTGATCGCCACCGCGCGCCAGCATGCCCACGACATCGACTTCACCAGCGCCGCGCTCAGCGCGTTCTGGGGACGCCCGATGCTGATGAAGGGCCGCGTGCTGACGCCGCCCGGCTACGACCCGAAGGGCGCCAGGCGCTATCCGACCGTCTATTACACGCAGGGCTACGGCGGCAACAACGATCGCGTGATCGGCACGCTCGCCTACGTGTGGGACGCGATGGCCAGGGGCGAGATGCCGCCGATGATCTGGGTGTTCCTGGACGAATCCAGCCCTACCGGCACGCACGAGTTCGCCGACTCGGTGAACAACGGCCCGTGGGGCCGGGCGCTCACCACCGAGCTGATCCCGTCGCTGGAAAAGCAGTACCGCATGGACGGCAAGGCCAGCGGCCGCTTCCTCAACGGCCACTCCTCCGGCGGCTGGGCCACGCTGTGGCTGCAGACGCGCTACCCGGGCGTGTTCGGCGGCACTTGGTCCACCTCGCCCGATCCGAGCGACTTCCACGACTTCACCGGCATCGACCTGTACGCGCCGCACGCCAACGTCTATCGCCGCGCCGATGGTTCGGCCTATCCGCTGGTGCGCAACAAGGGCAAGGTGATCGGCACGTTCCAGCAGTTCGCGCAGATGGAGCGCGTGCTCGGCCCCTACGGCGGCCAGCTTGCCTCGTTCGAGTGGGTGTTCTCCCCACGCGGCAAGGACGGCCGCCCGCTGCCGATGTTCGATCGCGACACCGGTGACGTCGATCCGGCCGTGATCGACTACTGGCGCGACCACTACGACATCGCCCATCGCCTGCAGCAGCAGTGGCCGATGCTGAAGAAGCAACTTGACGGCAAGATCCACCTCTACGTGGGTACCGCCGACACGTTCTACCTCGACGGCGCCGCGCACCGGCTCAAGGCCGTGCTGGACGATCTGGGCGCCAAGACCGACTTCCGCTTCATCCCCGGCCGCACCCACTTCGACCTCTACGCCGTCGGCATGGACCGCCAGGGCCTGCTCAAGGAAATCGCCTGGTCGATGTACGCCGTGGCGCGCCCGGCTTCCTCGCTCAAGCGCACGGCGCCCTGATCTCCGTTGCACGGCAAGCTCACGCTTGCTCCCTCTCCCCTGAGCTTGCTCGGGAGAGAGGGAGCTGCGGTATCCGCGACATCCTCCGCGGCTCCACGCTTGAGCCCTCTCCCCCGAGCCGGCTCGGGAGGGAGCAAAGCCTCGGCGTCCACTGGGAGTATCGTCGGTCAGCCGCAATGGGCGGTCCACGTACGGAAAGTGTCATGTCGACCAAACGCATCCTTGCGCTCGCTGCGGCGGGCCTGTGCCTGTGGGGCGCGCTGATCGCACCGGCCTTCGCGGCTGGACCTGCCGCCAAGCCGGCGACGGAGTGGATCTATCCGCTGATTCCCGGGTTCGGCGCCGTGCACCCGCGGCCGGACCTGCCCGGACAGCCCGATCCCAAGGTCGACTACAAGGTGTTCGTCGATGTGGTCAGCGGCAACCCGGACCGCGCCAAGCCGCTCGCATCGCTCGATCGCCTGGCGCGGCTGGTCAACCTGATGGCCTACGCCAAGGTGCCGGCCAGCCATGTCCACATCGTGGCGCTGATCGAGCGCCAGGCGACCCCGGCGGTGTTCGGCAACGCGGTGTATCGCCGGCACTTCAAGGTGGACAACCCCAACCTGGAGATCCTCCATGCGCTCAAGGCCGCCGGCGTGCACCTGGTGGTGTGCAGCCAGACACTGGCCGGCATGGGCATGGCCGACAGCGAGGTGTCGCCGGATGTCACGGTGACGCTGTCCGCGCTCACCGATGCGGTGGTCTACGGCCAGCGCGGCTACAGCTACATCAGCTGTAGGCACCCGCACGGACGTCTGGACGGCCATTCGATCATTGGACGCCATGCCTTCGGACGGGCGCGCGCCGCCAAGTGCAGTAATCTTGGCGGCCCGACCTCCGATCACAGGCCGTATCCGCCCATGCAGCAGCTCGCCTCCCTCATCGACGACGCCTTCGAGCGCCGCGCCTCGCTCGTGCAGAGCGAGATCGAAACCCACCTGCGCCCGGCCATCGCTCAGGTGCTGGACCTGCTGGAGAGCGGCGAGCTGCGCGTCGCCGCGCCGGACGGCCAGGGCGGCTGGACCGTCAACCAGTGGGTGAAGAAGGCGGTGCTCTTGTACTTCCGCATCAACGACAACCGCGTGGTGGACGGCGGCCCGGCCGGCGCCTTCGACAAGGTGCCGCTGCGCTTTGCCCACGGCGACGACGCCTCGCTGCAGCAGCTCGGCGCGCGCGTGGTGCCCGGCGCGCTGGTGCGCCGCGGCGCGCACATCGCCCGGGACGTGGTGCTGATGCCCAGCTATGTGAACATCGGCGCGCACGTCGGCAGCGGCAGCATGGTCGATACCTGGGCCACGGTCGGCTCGTGCGCGCAGATCGGCGCGCGCGTGCATCTCTCGGGCGGCGTCGGCATTGGCGGCGTGCTGGAGCCGCTGCAGGCCAACCCCACCATCATCGAGGACGACTGCTTCATCGGTGCGCGCTCGGAAGTGGTCGAGGGCGTGGTGGTGGAGAAGGGCAGCGTGATCGGCATGGGCGTGTTCCTCGGCCAGAGCACCCGCATCTACAACCGCGCCACCGGTGAAGTCAGCTACGGACGCATCCCGGCGGGCTCCGTGGTCGTATCCGGCAGCCTGCCTGCCAAAGACGGATCGCACAGCCTCTACGCCGCGGTGATCGTCAAGCAGGTGGACGAGAAGACCCGGTCCAAGACCGGCATCAACGACCTGCTGCGGAGCTTCGAATGAGCGTCGAACTGTACGGCCTGGCCAAGTGCGGCACCTGCGACAAGGCGCGCGCCTGGCTGGATGCGCACAAGGTCAGGCACAGCTTCACCGATTACCGCGACGAGCCGATCGCCCCGGCCACGCTGAAGGCGTGGGCGAAGGAGCTGACCTGGGAGAAGCTGGTCAACCGCGCCAGCTACACCTGGCGCGAGCTGAGCGAGCCGCAGAAGGCGGCCTCCACGGATGCCGAGTGGCTCGCCCTGATCAAGGAATACCCCGCGCTGGTGAAGCGTCCGGTGGTGGTGAAGGATGGCGCGGTGAGCGTCGGTTTCACCGAGAAGAAGTTCACGGAGCTGTTCGGTGGCTGAAGCGGCCGTGCTCCATGGCCTGGCCGGCACCGAGGCGTGCCGCAGGGCCTGCGCGTGGCTGGTCCGCTGCGGCCACGCCTACCGGTTCGTCGACACCCGGCGCGAACGACCCGCGCCCGAGGCGCTGAAGGCCTGGGCGCAGGCCGCCGGCGGCTGGGACGCGCTGGTCGACCGCAGCGGCCGCGCCTGGAAGAACCTGCTGCCGCAGCGGCGCAATCCCGAGAGCGATCCGGAATGGATGCTGCTGATCCGCGAGCATCCCGGCGTGCTGCGCCAGCCGCTGGCGGTGCTGCCTGACGGTACGCTGCTGGTGGGTTTCACCGGCGGGCAATACGAAAAGCGATTCGGCAAGGGCAGGGCCACCGCATGAGCGACGTCTTCGACCTCACCTGCGAGCTGATCCGCCGCCGTTCGGTCACGCCCGACGACGCCGGCTGCCAGGAGACCATTGCCGACCGCCTGACGCGCGCGGGCTTCACCGTGCGCCACCTGCGCTTCGGCGAGGTCGACAACCTGTGGGCCACGCACGGCGCGGGCGGCCCCACGCTGGCCTTCCTCGGCCACACCGACGTGGTGCCGACCGGGCCGGTGGAGGCGTGGCGCTTCGATCCGTTCGAGCCGACCGTGGTCGACGGCGTGCTGTACGGCCGCGGCGCGGCGGACATGAAGGGCTCGGTGGCCGCGATGGTGGTGGCGCTGGAGGCCTTCGTCGCCGCGCATCCCGGGCACGCCGGCCGCGTCGGCCTGCTGCTCACCAGTGACGAGGAAGGCCCGACCAACCTCGACGGCGTGCGCAGGGTGGCCGAGCAATTTCGCGCCGAGGGCGAGCGCATCGACTGGTGCGTGGTCGGCGAGCCGTCGTCGAAGGCGCGCCTGGGCGACCTGATCCGCGTCGGGCGGCGCGGTTCGCTCAGCGGCACGCTCAGCGTGCGCGGCGTGCAGGGTCACGTGGCCTATCCGGAGAAGGCGAGGAATCCGATCCACGCCTTCGCCCCCGCACTGGCCGAGCTTGCCGCCGAGCGCTGGGACGAGGGCGACGCGGACTTCCCGCCGACGTCGTTCCAGGTCTCCAACCTCAACGCCGGCACCGGTGCCGGCAACGTGATTCCCGGCACGCTCACCGCGCTGTTCAACTTCCGCTACAGCACCGCCAGCACGGCCGATCAGCTCAAGGCCCGCACCGAGGCGATCCTCGATCGCCACGGGCTCGACTACGCGCTCGAGTGGAATCTCTCCGGCGAGCCGTTCCTTACCCCGCCGGGCGGACGCCTGCGCGAGGTGGTGGTGGCCGTGTGCCGCGAACTGGCCGGCGAGGTGCCGGAGCAGAGCACCGGCGGCGGTACGTCGGACGGCCGCTTCGTCGCGCTGCTGGGCGCCGAGGTGGTGGAGCTGGGCCCGGTCAACGCCACCATCCACCAGGTGGACGAGTGCGTGGCGGTGGCCGACCTGGTGCGCCTGCCGACGTTCTATGCAGCGATCTGCGGGCGCCTGCTCGGCAGCATCGCCGGCTGATCCCGGTGGCCGCGGCCGTGCGGCTTGCTTCGGCCGCGGTTTTTTGAAACTGTGCCTCGGTCGAGGCGATGGACGAACCAACGGATGCTGTCGAAGGGGCTCGCCTTCCTGCTGCTGGGCTGGTGTGGCGTTTCCGTGGTTCTCGCGGAGAACGGGCCGATGGCGCCCGCCGCGACCGCCTCCGCCGCCCCGGCTTCGGCCGCGGCCGTGCCCACGCACATCCGCGTGGTGACGGACAACAACTACCCGCCGTTCCTGTTCATCGATGCCGACGGCCAGCCGCGTGGCATGGAAGTGGACCGCTGGCGGCTGTTCGAGCAGCGCACGGGGATCCAGGTCGACCTGGTGCCGATGCAGTGGGTCGATGCCCAGCGCGAGCTGCTGGGTGGCCGGGCGGACGTGGTCGACATGATCTTCCGCACGCCGGAGCGCGAGGCGCTCTACGACTTTTCCGCGCCCTACGCCACGTTGCCGGTGGGCATCTACGTCGATCGACGCATCCTCGGCGTGCGTGACGTGGCCTCGCTGCGCGGCTTTCCGGTCGCCGTGCAGCGCGGCGACGCCTGCGTGGAGAAGCTGCGTTCATTGGGAGTGTCCAACCTGCAGTTGTTCGCCGACTACAACGAACTTCTGCAGGCGGCCAGGCAAAGGGACAGCCGGATTTTCTGCATGGACGAGTATCCGGCCAACTTCTATCTCTACCGCAACGACGCGTTGTCCCAGTTCCACGAGGCCTTTCCGCTTTACACCGGCCAATTCCGTTTTGCCGTGCGCAAGGGGAATGCGGCGATGCTCTCGCTGGTGGAGCGGGGCATGGCCGAGATCACGCCGGCCGAGCTTGCGGCCATGCGCGCGCGCTGGCTCGGAAAGCCGTCGGTGCTGCGGCAGTACCTGACGCCGATCGTGATCGGCGTCGTGCTCGCTCTCGCTGCGCTGGCCTTGCTGGGCTTCCGGGTCTGGGTGCTGCGGAGTGCCGTCGCGCGTCGAACCCGGGAGCTGTTCGCGGGCAGGCGCCGGTTGCGCGCGGTGTTCGACGCCAGTCCCGACGCCATGTGGGTGAGCGGCGGCAACGGGAAGCTGCTGGAGCGCAACGAGCGGGCGGAGAGTGCATTGGGCCTGGGCCGCAAGGGCTTGCCGGGCCGGACTGCGCGTGATCTGTCCGCGGCGGATTTCGCGGATCGGCTCGAAGCCCTGGACCGGCAGATCCTGGCGACCGGGCAGCCCTGTGCCGCAGTCCTGCCGCTTGAGGCGGACGATGGCACGCAGCGGCAGTACGAGGTGATCAAGGTACCGATGCCCGACCCCGACGGGAAGGCAACCGGCGTGCTGAGCGTGGCGCGCGACATCACCGAGCGCCTGCGGGTGGAGGGCGAACTGCGCCTCGCGGCGGTGGCCTTCCAGACGCAGGAGGCCCTGATGGTGACCAGTGCCACGGGCGTGATCCAGCGGGTCAACGAGGCATTCGGCGCGCTTACCGGTTATGCGCCGCAGGAAGTGCTGGGCAAGACCCCCGCACTGCTGGGTACGCCACGCCACGATCACGATCACGAGCACGAGCACTACTACCGGCAGTTGTGGGAGCAGGTGCGCGCCGAAGGCTTCTGGCAAGGCGAGCAGTGGGTGACCACCAGGGCCGGTGTGCCCAAGGTGGTGCGTACGACGATCTCGTCGGTGAGGGACGGCGGCGGGCAGGTCAGCCACCACGTCTGCACCATGACCGACCTGACCGGCGAGCGGGAGGCCCATGCACGGGCCGAGCGGATGACTTTCTTCGATCCGCTGACCGATCTGCCCAACCGACATTATCTCCATGGCCAAATCCAGCACCTGCTGGACGGGGGCAGGGGCGGCGTCCTGCTGACGATCGATCTGGATCATTTCAAGCGCGTCAACGACCTGCGCGGCCACATGGCCGGCGATCGCCTGCTGTGGCTGGTGGCGATGCGCCTGCGTCCGCTGCTGGACGAGCATGGCGTATTGAGCCGCTTCAGCGGCGATACCTTCGCCCTGCTGGCCGCGTGCCCGCCAAGCGAACCGGGCGACCCTATGGCCCAGGCGATGGCCGTCGCCGAACGCGTGCATGCTGCCTTGCGCCCGCCGTTCGAGCTGGACGACGAGGCCAGGGTAACGATGACCTGCAGCATCGGCGTGGCCGAGGTGGTGCCGGGGCAGGGTACGGCGGCATCGGTGTTCAAGCAGGCGGAGATGGCGATGTACGCCGCCAAGCGTGCCGGACGCGACCGGAGCATGCGCTTCGCGCCGGCGATGATGGCCGACGTAGAGCGCAACGAGGTCATCGCCGAAGCGCTGCATCAGGCGATCGCGACCGATGCGCTGGAACTGCACCTGCAACTGCAGGTGGATCGATCCGGACGCGCGACCGGCGCCGAGGCGCTGGTGCGCTGGCAGCGCCCCGATGGCGAGAGCGTCTCACCCGCCGTGTTCATTCCCATTGCCGAGGAGCGCGGGCAGATCCTGGCCCTGGGGCGATGGATGCTGCGGCGCGCCTGCCTGCTGCTGGTGGCCTGGGCCGGCGCGGCCCGAACCTGCGACCTCGTGCTGGCGGTGAACGTGAGCGCGCACCAGTTCGCCCACCCGGACTTCGTCGACAGCGTGCTGACGGTGCTGGCCGAGACGGGCGCGAACCCGGCGCGGCTGGAGCTGGAGATCACCGAGACGGCCCTGGTCTCCGACCTGGCATCGGTGGCATCCACGCTGGCCAGCCTGCGTCGTCTCGGCGTGCGCGTGTCGCTGGACGATTTCGGTACCGGCTACTCGTCGCTGGCCTATCTGTCGCGCCTGCCGCTGGACCAGCTGAAGATCGACCAGTCCTTCGTCAGCCGCCTGCCCGAGGTGACCGGTGACGCGACCGTGGCGCAGACCATCATTGCCATGGGACACGGGCTCGGCCTGCAGGTGATTGCCGAGGGGGTGGAAACCGAGGCGCAGCGGTCGTTCCTGATGGAGCACGGTTGCGATGCGTTCCAGGGCTACCTGCTCGGTCGGCCGATGCCGCCGGCGCAGTTCGAGTCGCTGCTGGCCGGGCTGCAGCCCGGCTGACCGGTCGAGAAAAAATCGCCCGCCTACCGCGACCGTCGCCAAACGCCCGTGCCGGCGGCGCGCTGCGGGCAAATCGGGGTCTCGCCAAACTCCACGGATTCGCCCCCCACGCACCTTGCCACGAACGCTTGGCGGCGCGCTCGCTGTGGTGGTCGATTTTTTCCCGGCCTCTGGGCGCGATCAGCCGGCCAGCGTTCCAGCGTGGCGACCAGCGCGTCCTGCGCCAGCTCCTCGGCGTCGATGAAGCGCTGCGACAAGAAATCGGCGACGGATCTGTGGGCAGGGCTTCGGCCCGACGCTTTTCATGACGAGGGTGTTGCGGCCGAGGCGATTCCCACATGGGTCCTGGTTTTTCCCATCCTCTGTGGGAGCGACTTCCGTCGCGACGGCCGGCGGGTGGGCCTTACCAGATCTTCACGCGCTGCGCCGGATCGAGATACATCGTCTGGCCCGGCTTCACGTCGAACGCCTGGTACCAGTCGTCCAGGTTGCGCACGGTTTCGGCGCGGAACTGCGCCGGGGCGTGCACGTCGGTGGCCGCGCGCACGCGGGCCGCGGCATCGCGGATCTTCGAGCGCCAGGTCTGGCCGAAGGCGATGAAGAAGCGCTGGTCGCCGGTGAGGCCGTCGATCACCGGCGCCGGCTTGCCGCCCAGCGAGGCGTGGTAGGCGGCCAGCGCGGCGGTGAGGCCCGACACGTCGGCGATGTTCTCGCCCAGCGTCTGCTGGCCGTTGACGTGCAGGCCCGGCAGGATCTCGTAGCCGTCGTACTGCTTGACCAGCTTCTGGCCGGCAGCCTCGAAGTGCCTGAGGTCGTCCGGCGTCCACCAGTTGGCCAGCTTGCCCTGCGCGTCGAAGTCGGCGCCGGTGTTGTCGAAGCTGTGGCTGATCTCGTGGCCGATCACCGCGCCGATCGAGCCGTAGTTGGCGGCCGGGTCGGCCTTCGGGTCGAAGAACGGCGCCTCGAGGATCGCCGCCGGGAAGTTCAGCGCATTCTGCAGCGGCAGGTTCACCGCGTTCACCGTCTGCGGCGTCATCCACCACTCGCCGCGATCCACCGGCTGGCCGATCTTGGCCTTCTGGTGGGCGTACTCGGCCGCTTCGGCGCGCAGATGGTTGCCCAGCGCGTCGTCCGGCTTGATCTGCAGCGCGCTGTAGTCGCGCCAGGTGTCGGGATAGCCCACGCTGACCCGCAGCGTCCTGATCTTCTCCTTGGCCTTGGCCTTGGTCGCCGGGGTCATCCAGGCCAGCGTGTCGATGCGCTGGTCGAAGGCGTTGACGATGTTCTTCACCATCGTCTCCACCTCGGCCCTGGACGAGGCGGGGAAGTAGTCCTTCACGTAGATTTGGCCGACGGCATCGCCCAGGTCGGTGCTGGTGGCGTCGATCGCGTCCTTGGCGCGCGGACGCTGCTGCGGGATGCCCTGCAGGTCGTGGCCGAAGAAGCCGAAGGCGAGGTCGGCGTAGGCCTTGGGCAGCAGCGTGGCATTGCGGGTGAGGGTGTGGAAGCGCAGCAGGGTCTTCCATGCCGACAGCGGTTCGCTGCCGACCAGCTTCGCCAGGCCGGCGATGGCCTGCGGCTGCCACACGTCGATGGCTTGCACGCCGTCCAGCCCGGCCGCCTTGAAGTAGGCCGGCCAGTCCAGCCCCGGCGCCTTCTTCGCGAAGTCGGCCATCGACCAGAGGTTGTTGGCCTTGTGCACGTCCTGACTGTCGACCAGGCTGGTCTGCGCCTTGGCGATCCTGGTTTCCAGCGCAAGGATGGTGTTGGCCTCGGCCTGCGCGTCCTTGTCGCCGGCCAGCTTCAGCAGGGCCACCACGTAGGCGTGGTACTGGTCGCGAATGGCCTTGGTCGCCGCGTCGTCGGACAGGTAGTAGTCGCGGCTGGGCAGCGCCAGGCCGCCCTGCAGCAGGTAGGCGATGTTCTGCGAGGGGTCTTCCAGGCCCTGGGTCACGAACAGGCCGAACAGGTGGTCGGTGTGGAAGTTGGTGGCGTTGATCGGGTCGACGTCGGCGCGCAGGCGGCTGCCGAGCACGCGGGCCAGGTCGGCGCGTGACTTGATGTCGCCGATCGCGGTGAGCTCGGGCTTCAGCGGGGCGAGTCCGGCCTGCTCGATCGCGTCGGTATCCATGTAGGCGGCGTAGTAGTCGGCGATCTTGCGCGCGTTGGAGCCGGGCGCCGGGTTGCCTTCGCCGGCTTTCTGGATCAGTTCGGCGGTGCGCTTCTGCGCCTTTTCGTACAGCGCCAGGAAGGCGCCGGTGCTGGAGCGGTCGTCGGGAATCGGGGTGTTCTTCAGCCAGGTGCCGTTGGTGTACTGGAAGAAGCCGTCGCCGGCGGGCCTGGAGGTATCCATGCCGGCCAGGTCGATGCCCGATGGCGTGGCGGCCGCGGTCGCGTTCGGTGCGGCGGCCGTGCTGGCGGGAGCCGGCGTCTTGTCGGCAGAGGTGTCCGAATGGCCGCAGGCGGCGAGGGCGGTGCAGACAGCGGCGGCAAGCATCCAGCGGGCAGAGGTCATCGGTGGCTCCGGGGTGGGAAAGTCACCCACCTTAGCGCTGCCCGGTGCGGTGTGCAGCATGACCGACCAAAGTCCGACAGGCTCCTCGGTCAGCGCTCCAGCCGGTAGTTGAAGCTGGCGCGGCTGAAGTCGGTGGCGTTCTGCGCCTCGAAGTTCCAGCGCTGGCTGAGCCGGTAGCGCAGGGTGATCACCTGGCCCGGTTGGAACAGGCCCACGCCGTAGCTCAGGTACAGCCGCGGCGACAGGTACTTGCCCACGGTGAAGGCCGAGCTGCCGCCCAGTGCCTGGTTGCTGGACACGCCGATGTCGTCCATGCCCAGCTGCGCGCCGATGCGCCTGGCCAGCAGGTCGCCGCCGGCCGAGCCCAGCGCCTGCGCGGCGGAGTTCACCATCGAGCCTTCGCCGCCCCTCACCTCGGACAGCGGCTTGCCGGTGATCAGGTAGGACAGCGCGTCGGACTGCTCCATCGCCGGCTGCGAGAACACCGTGAGCACCGGGCGCTGCGCGGTGCCGGCGATGTACAGGCCGACCTTCTGGCCTTCGTCGACGGTGGCGTTGGGATGGAGCTTGCGCACCGCGCGGAGGTTCAGGCGCGGGTTGTCGATCGGCGTGCTGGCGAACAGCAGCTGGCCTTGCTCGATGGTCAGGTTCTGGCCGTAGGCGCGGTAGGTGCCGGCCACGTCCACCTGGCCCTGGCCGGTGGTGGCCTGGCCGGGACGCTCGCGCACCACCAGCTGGCCGCGCAGCTTGCCGTCCAGGCCCATGCCGACCACGTGGGTGCGCGGCCCCAGCTCGACCGCCACGGTGGCGCTGATCGGCAGCGCCTTGGCCTTTGCCTGCTGCGTCTGTTCGTCCATTACCACGACATCGGGCGATGCCCGGGTGGCGCCGGCGCCGGGCAGCCGGGCCAGGTCGATGTCGGCGCTGTCCAGCGCGACGCGGCCGGTGACGTCCACGCCCTGCGTGCCCTGCCTGACCACCAGCTCGGGCGACACCACCACGCGCGCCGCCGGGATGTCCGCCGCCGTGAAGCGGCTGCCCTTGAGGGTGAGCTCGGCCGTGCCGCCGTCGGCGAGGCCGGCGCTGCCCCGGATCGCCAGCGTGCCTTCGCCGGAGTGCACCTGGCCGTCGATCTGCAGCGTGCGGGCGTCGGCGCTGGTCAGGGTGAGCCGGCCGTCGCCGAGCTTGAGGCCGGCCGAAGGCACTTCCGCGGCGAAGCCGTCGACGCGGGCGTTGCCGCTCACGGCCGGATGCCCGAGCGTGCCGCCGATGACGACATGCCCGGCCAGCGCGCCCTTCACGTTGGCCAGCTCGCTGGTGAGCAGCTCGACCGCGGCCAGCTGGTCGAGGCGCAGGTCCAATGTCCCGTCCAGCGTCTGCGCCGGGCCGTGCATGCGCAGCTGGCCGTCCAGACGGCCATCGTGGTCGAGCTCGGCATGCACGGTGGCGCGCTGGTCGCCGGGCGTCAGCCGCGCCTGCAGGGCGAACTGCCGATAGGCCAGCAGCGGCTGGTCGGCATGGTCGGTGTAGGTGACGGTGCCGGCATCCGAGCGGATCGCGGCGTGGCCGCTGAGCGCGCCGCTTGCGCTGCGGCGCAGCTGGCCGTCGCCATCGAGCGTGCCGTCGGCGCGCAGCGGCAGGTCGGCCATACCGGCGGCGTTGAGGATCAGCGCCAGCGGCAGCGCGCGCAGGCGGTAGCTGGCGTCGAGATTGCCGCCCTTGTCGCGGCGGCCGGAGGCGCACAGCAGCGGATCGCCGGCGCCGAGGCACAGCTCGCCCAGGCTCGCCGCGCCGTCGCGATATCCCAGCGCGGTCGGCTGTTGCAGGCGCCAGCGCGGCAGGCCCTGCGGGGCGAGGTCGAGCCGGCCCAGCGTGCCGCTCCACGCGCCGTTCTTGAGTGAGCCATCCAGGGCCAGGTTGATCGACAGCTGGCGACCGTCGGCCTGCAGCGCGAGGCGATGGGTCGCCTGGCTGCCTTCGGCGAGCAGGTGCAGACGGTCGAAGGCGAGGCCGCCGGCCACCCGCAGGCCGCGACCGTCCACGTCGAGCTTGCCGCTGGGGGCGTGGATGTCGGGCACGCCGACGATCAGCCGCAGCGCGTCCAGATGCTGCTGCTGCCAGCTCAGCCGCTGGCCCTGCAGCGTGCCGTTCACGCTGAGCCGCGGGATCTTGCCGCGGATGGCGAGATGGCCGTCCAGACGGCCACCCGCGTCGGGCAGCCAGTCGGCCAGCGAGGCGATCGCCAGTGTGAGCCTGGCGTCGTTGCTGGCGCCCGGCTTGGCCGCGAGGCGCACGGTGCTGCCGCCGGAGGCGAGTTCGAGCATGCCGTCGAGCACCTGCGCCGGCGACAGGTGCAGCCGGCCGCGGCCGCGTACGGGACGCTGGCGCAGCGTGCCGGCGAGCCGGCGCAGCTCCAGCGTGGCATCCAGCCCCTGCGCCTGCCGCGCGCCGGTGCTGGCCAGGTCGGCGTCGAGCGCGCCGCTCCAGCCGGCGAACAGCTGGCCGGGATCGAAGCGCTCGGCGGTGGCTTCGCCCTGCCAGGCGAGTGCCGGCTGCAGGGTCAGTGTGCCGGAGGCATCGAGCTGGCCCTTGGCCTGCACCAGGCGCAGCGTGTGCAGGGCGATCTGCCGCGGCGTGCCGTCCAGGTCCAGTGCCAGCTGCGCCGTCTGCCCGGGCGGGCCAAGCGCCAGCTCGCCGCCGGCGTGGTAGCGCGCGGCGCTGCCCTTGACGGAAAGATGGCCCTCGCTGGCGAGCGGCTGGCCGACCAGCGCGGCCGGCAGCGTCACGCCCTTCCAGCGCAGAACCAGCGCGGCGCTGACCGGTGCGGCGGAGAGCTGGACGAGGCCGCTGGCATCGAGCTGGCCCGGAATCTGTGGCGAGGACAGCGTCAGCTGCTCCAGTTGCAACGTGCCGAAGTTGTCGCTGAAGCGTGCGCGCAGCGGCTGGAGCCGCACGGTGTAGTCGTCGAGATCGACGCGCCCCTCGACGCTGCCGCCGCGACGGTCGCCGCGGGCCCGCAGCGAGGCGGCCAGCGCGGTGAGCGTCGAGTCGGGGCCGAGCAGCGGCGCGGGGTCGAAGCGCGGCGCGTCGAGCGTGGCCGTCCACGGATAGTCGCCGCTCGGCGCCAGCGACAGCTTCAGCGTGGCTGCGGCCGGGCGGGTCAGCGTCAGCGTGAGTTGTGCCTGCCGGCCGTCGCTGCGGGCCTGGAACGCGCCGGCGTAGTTCACCCTGGCCACGCTCCAGTCGAAGCGCCCATCGCTGCGGCCGCGGTAGTCGCCGCCGATGGCCAGCTCGCCGGTCAATTGCACGCTGCCGTCGGGGCCGCGCAGGTCGAGCTGGCGCAGGCGCAGGCCGTCGCGGGTCCAGGCGCCGGCCAGGTCGAGCCGGTCGGAGGCGAACACCGGCTGCGCCTTCCCGTCGCGATCGGGCCGGGTGATGCGCACGCGGCCCACGTGGGCGCGATCGATCACGATGTCCAGCGGCGGCTGCAGGCTGAAGCGGGATTTGCTGGCCGTCGGCGGCGCCGCGGGCGCCAGCGCCACGGCCATGCCGTCGGCCTGCAGGTCGAGCAGGTGCAACTGACGGCGCAGCAGCGGCCACACGGCCAGGTCGAGCTGCGCCTGCGCCACGCGCACGTCGAGGCCGCTGGCGTCGCGATACCGCAGCTCGCGCAGGGTCAGCGGGCCGATCAGCCGTCCCGCTGCCTGGTCCACCTGCAGCGCACCGCCGCTGGCGCTCGCCGCGCGCGCCAGCGCAAAGCGCAGACCCGCGCCGGTGCCGAGCAGCCAGAAGCCGGCGGCGCCGAGCAGTGCGATCACGGCGAGCAGGCCCAGCGCCAGCCGCCGCGGCCAGCGGCGGCGGCCGACTGTGGACGGGGTGGCGGCGTCGGTCATGCGCGCGTCCTCACAGGTCCGGTCCGATCACGATGTGCAGCTCGATGCCGTGCTTCTCGGCGTTGTGCACCGGGGTGCCCAGGTCGACGCGGATCATGCCTACCGGCGACAGCCAGCGCACGCCCAGGCCCGCGCCGATCTTCGGCTGGTAGTCGGTGCCGCTGAACGCGTTGCCGGCGTCGACGAACGCGGCCATGCCCCAGTGCTTCGTGAAGTAGTGCTCCACCTCGGTGCTGGCCACCAGCAGGTTGCGCCCGCCGATCACGCGGCCGTAGCTGTTCTTCGGGCCGATCGACTGGAAGCCGTAGCCGCGCACCGAGCGGTCGCCGCCGGCGAAGAAGCGCAGCTGCGGCGGCAGCGCGTCGAAGTTGCCGGTGGAGGTGATGCCGGCGCTGCCGCGCAGGATCAGCCGGTTGCGACCCTTGAAGGCGCGGATCCACTTGGCGTCGGCGGTGAGCTGGGTGAAGCGGGTGTCCGACAGCAGCGTGCCGGCGGTGCTGCGCACGGCCAGGTTCACCGACCAGCCCTTGCGCACGAAGATCGGGTTGTCGCCCTTCTTGCGCGCCAGCGCGGCCTCGGCGAACAGCAGCTGGCTGCGGCCGTGCTCGATGCCGGGCGCGTTGTCCGGCTCGTTGCCGCGCTTGCCCACGGTGAACGTGCCGATCAGCGCGTGCGCGCCCAGCGTGCGTGTCCAGCCGTGCCACAGGCGGGTTTCGTTGCCGACCAGCTCCAGCGTGCGCGACTGCGAGGTGGTGGTGTTGGCATCGCGGAAATTGGCGCCGACGTTGAGACTGCGCTGGTTGCGGCCGGGCAGGGGAATCGAATACAGCGTGGACAGCGTCTTCAGCCGCTGTGCCACCACCAGCTCGTTCTTCCAGGTGTGGCCGCGGTCGTTGACCCAGCGCCGGGTGACGCCACCGCGCAGGCCGACACCGGTGTCGGTGCCGATGAACGGCCCGCCGGTGTAGACGGTGCGCCTGGCCGGCACCAGCTGCACGACGATGGCGACCGTGCCGTCCTTCGCGTCGTCCACCTCGGGCAGCACGTTGACCACCGAGAAATAGTCCGCGCCGTTGAGTGCCTGCTGCAGGTCCAGCAGCCTGTCCTGCGAGAAGTAGTCGCCCGGCTTGAACGGCAGGTAGCGATCGAGGAAGCCTTCGCGGAACGGCGAACCCTCGAACCGCACCGTGCCGAAGCGGTAGCGCGGGCCGGCTTCCCACGCCAGGCGGATCACCGCGCTGTGGCTGGCGCGCGTCACCTCCACCCGATGGGTGACCAGCTTCGCGCCGAGGAAGCCGTGCGCGGTGAGCTGGCCGCTCAGCGCGTCGCGCGCGGCGTCGTAGGCGCCGTCGTTGAGGGTCTGGCCCTTGAGCTTTTCGATCGCGCGCCGGGCGCGGCGGATCGGGCCGATCGCGGCGGCACCGGCGTCCAGCGCCACGTTCACTTCGGTGATCTTCACCGGCGCGCCGGGCTTCACGTGCAGCGTGACGCGCCAGTCCTTGCCGACCCGCTGCAGGTCCGCATCGACCGAAGCCTCGTAGTAGCCGTAGGGGCGCAGCGCCGCGCGCACCTGGTTCGGCGCGCGCGCGTACAGGCGGCGCACCTGCGCATCGCTGACCTCGCGCGTGGCGTACTGCGACAGCTCCACGCCGGCGGTGACGGCACCCTTGAGGTCATTGCCCACGCCGTCCACCACCAGCGTCACGCCGGCCTGCGCCGCCGCGGGAAGCAGGGCGAGCAGGGCGAGCAGGCTCAGGCGTCGGAGGCGGCGCATGACGTGCGGCTACGTCCTTGTCGGATGACGAATGCGGCGTGGCAGCTTACCGGAGCGCGGGTGCGCATCCGATGAACGCGGCGCCGCAGGCCGCTCCCGGCCGGCATCGACAAGCGCGATGGAGCGGGCCGCTCAGCCGGCCTTGTCGCCCGCCTTGTGCGCGATCCACGCGCCGATCACCGCGGAGAAATACGGGATCGCCTGCGCGCCGAGGATGAACATCCACAGCGTGCCCTCGATGTAGCGTGTGCCGTAGGACAGCGCCATGCCGACGATGCAGCCCACCAGCGCCAGCGCCATCAGCAGCTCCTCGCGCACCGGGGCGAAGGCGGCAAAGCCCGATTCGCCCAGCCGGCGGCTCTTGGCGGTGACCACGAACGAGGTCTTCTGGCGGGTGAGCCCGTGCAGGATGCCGCGGGCGATCGCGTGGGACAGGCTCATGCTGGCCAGCGAGGCCATGAGCGCGTCGTACCAGCTGCACGGCACGCGAGCCCGGTACAGCACGATGCCGAAGATCGCCTTGGCGAAGAAGAAACCGATCACCGGGATCAGGAACAGCTGCATCGGCAGGCTGAAGTACTGCGGGAACGCCACCATGCCGGCGGTCCAGAACAGCGCCATCAGGGTGAAGATCAGATGCAGCGCGTCGGCGAACCAGCTGAACCAGCCGGTGAGGAAGTGGAAGCGCTGGCCCGCCGACAGCGGCCCCTTCTTGACCATCCAGCTCCAGCGACCCTTGAGGATCTGCATCGCGCCGAACGCCCAGCGGTAGCGCTGGCTCTTGTACGCCTTGAAGTCGGCGGGGGTGAGGCCCTTGCCCATCAGCTCGTCGACGTAGACCAGCTCGTAGCCGGCGTGCATCAGGCGCAGGCCCAGCTCGGCGTCCTCGCAGATGGTCCACTCCGACCAGCCGCCGGTGCCTTCCAGCGCCGAGCGCCGCACCATGGTCATGGTGCCGTGCTGGATGATCGCGTTGCGCTCGTTGCGGTGGTGCATGCCGATGCGGAAGAAGCCGTCGAACTCCCACGCGGTCATGCGGCGGAACGCGTTGTGCTCGAAATCGCGATGCGCCTGCGGGCACTGCACCACGGCCACCTTCGGGTCGTGGAAGTAGCCGGTGAGGCTGGCCAGCCAGTCGTGGCGCACCACGTAGTCGGCGTCGATCACCGCCACCACGTCGGCGCGCGGATCGGTTTCCTTCAGGCCGAAGTTCAGCGCGCCGGCCTTGAAGCCCGGCCACGGCTCCAGATGGAAGAATCGGAAGCGCGGTCCGAGCTTTTCACAGTAGGCCTGCACCGGCTTCCACACCGCCGGATCCTTGGTGTTGTTGTCGATCACCAGCACTTCGAAGTTGTCGTAGTCCAGCGCGACGAGCGAGTCCAGCGTGACTTGCACCATCTCCGGCGGCTCGTTGTAGCAGGCCAGGTGGATCGACACGAACGGCTGCTTTTCCGGCGGATCGGGACGCAGCATGCCGGCATGGCGGATCCAGTCCCTCTGCCACAGCACCTCGGTGAACTCGAAACCGTTGATCAGCAGGATCGCCAGGATCGCGATCTGCGCCGGGAACAGCAGCGTGAGCATGGTCCAGTCGACCCAGCTCAGGTAGAAGTTGAACGGCAGCGTGGCCGACCACACGATCAACCCGCAGGCCAGCTGGATCAACGCGGCGTAGAAGAACCGCCCCATCAGCTTGAAGCGGCTGAAGTGCCGGCCGAACCACACCATCGGGATCAGCGCCAGCAGGCTGGCGGCCAGCGCCTTGGCCGGCCAGGAGGTGTCCTCCACCACCGGCCCGGTGAACGGAAACTTCATCTGCCGGTCGGCATTGAACATGCCCCAGTAGGCGCCGGTGCGGCCTTCGCCCAGGTTCTCCTTCCACGGTTGGTCGAATGCTTCCAGCAGGTAGTAGTCGATGTTCCGTGCCTTGGCCGCGTTGAGCCAGTGGCGGATGAAGATTGCCTCGTTGGACACCGACGGGCGCGCGTATTTCTGGCGGTCACCGTTGGACGGCCAGCCGATCTCGCCGACCACGATGTGCTTGGTCGGATACATGCGCTGGATGTTGTCGTAGGCGCCCAGCGCCTGGTCCAGCGCGCCGTCGCGTCGCGCGTCGACGTTGGTGCCGACGCCGTTCCAGAACGGGAACAGGTGGATGGTGACGAAGTCCACGTGCTCGGCCAGCTCCGGATACTTGATCCAGATGTAGTCCGGCTCGGCGATCGACACCGGCTGGCGCACATGGGCGCGCACGCGGTCGAGATAGCGGATCATCTGCTCCAGCGTCTGGTCGCCGCGGAACAGCACCTCGTTGCCCACGATCACCCGCTCGATGGTGTCGGGGTAACGGTTGGCCAGCGCGATCAGCTGGTCGATCTCGCGCTCGTTGTTGCGCTCGCGCGTGTCGATGTTGGCGCCGGCCATCACCTTCAGGCCGTCCTGCCGCGCTAGGCGGTAGATCTGCGGGTTCTCCAGCGTGGAATAGGTACGGATGCGGCCGGTGTACTTGCGCAGCAGCTTCAGGTCGCTGTCGATCTGCGCGTCGCTGGGGAAATCCTGCTTGAGCGGGTTCTGGTAGCGCTGGAACACCGACACCGAGAAGCCGTTGATCGGGCCATGCCAGTCGTCCGGGCCGTGCGGCAGGTTGCCCCACCACCACAGGCCGATGTTCATCGCGGCCACGATCAGGGCAAGCAGGAGGGCAACCAGCAGGGGATGGCGACGGTCGTTCGTTGCTGGTGTGGCGCTCAAAGAAAATCCCCGGGACAGCCTCCACGATGAGGCCGGAAAGCCTGCGGAGCTTACCGAAACCCCGGCGCAGGGCCAATCGATGCCGATGTACCGGAAAGCCCTTCGCAGGAATGACAGCCTCGGGATTCTCGGGATTTGATCGCCATTGCGCATCGACGAGAACATCGAGTGGCGAAGGGGTAGGCGTCACTCCCATGCACCGAGCTCCGGAGTTCGCCACCTTTCGTCATCCCGGCGGCGGTGGAGAGTCGCCGGGATGACGATCCTCAAGTTCGGAGCATGGGGTGCCGCCGTGCTTGGTCTTCCCATGGACTGGCGATGGGTGAAGTGACACGCCGGAGCGCCGAATATTTTTTTTCAAGCGCGGATGGTGCGCGCCTCATGCGGCAGGTTGTCGCACACGCCATGCTGGAAATCGCAAGCCTTTGCGCAGGCTTCCGGACGCGCGCAACGACCCGACCGCGTGTGGCGCGTGCTGGACTTTCACGTCGAGGCGGCGCGGGCGCGCGAGGATTATTCCACGGTGCGCCGTGTCAGCGCCGACGAACGCAGTGCGCGCAAGGGCACCGCTACCTGACGATGTTCTGCGACATGGATGCGCGCCGCCTGTTGTTTGCCACCCAAGGCAAGGATGCGGCGACCTTCGAGGCCTTCGCCGAGGATCTGGCCGCCCACGGCGGCGACGCCGCGGCGATCACGGACGTCAGTCTGGACTTGGGCGCGGCTTACCAGGCCGGAACGCGCAAGCATTGTCCCAACGCCAAGGTCAGCTTCGATCCGTTCCACGTGGTGGCGCTGGCCAACACGGCGCTGGATCAGGTGCGCCGGGCCGAGGTCAAGCACGAGGCCGACCTCAAAGGCATCCGCTGGGGCACGCTCAAGGACGCCACCACGTGGACACGCAAGCAGGTCGAGCAGATGCACTGGCTGCAGCGCTCGAACCTGCAAACGGCGCGCGCGTGGCGGCTCAAGCAGGCGCTGCGCGAGGTGTTTTCCCGCAGCGCCGATGCCACGCAGGCCAAGGCGCTGCTGGACGCCTGGATCCGTTGGGCGCGCCGCTGTCGGCTGGCGCCGTTCAAGCGCCTGGCGGCCACCATGAAGAAACATCGGGACGGCATCAGGGTTGATCGAGGTCAGGCGGTGGGCGATCTGCCCACCGCCTTGCGCATGGGAAGCGAAATGAAGAGGACGGAGCGTTATCCCATCGCCTTTCGCTCGCTGCGCGAGCGCTGGCGGGATGGAGACCGGGGGCTGAGTGCCGGCACTTGGATGCTGCTGATATTCGTGGCGCTGCTGGTCGAGCGGTACGAGCTCATTTGAGCAGCGAGCGCAGCATCCAGGCGGTCTTCTCGTGCTCCTTCAGGCGGCCGGTGACCATGTCGGCGGTGCCTTCGTCGCCGGCGGCCGAGGCCGCCTTGATCGCGCTGCGCGCGGTGTGCGCCACGATCTCGTGACCTTCCACCAGCTGGGCCACCATCTCCTTCCACTCCGGCACGCCGGACTCTTCCTTCACCGAGCTGAGCTTGCCGAACTGGCTGTAGGAGCCCGGCGCGAACACGTCCAGCGTGCGGATGCGCTCGGCCACTTCGTCGGCGGCCAGCCACAGCTCGTTGTACTGGGTCTCGAACATCGCGTGCAGGGAGTTGAACTGCGGGCCGGTGACGTTCCAGTGGAAGCTGTGGGTCTTGAGGTACAGCGAGTAGGTGTCGGCCAGCAGCTTGGACAGCTGCTTGGCGACCGCTTCACGATCCTTCTTGGCAATACCGATGTTCATGGCCATGGGGGGGGGCTCCTTCGGGTGGCTTGTCGTGTCAGGGTTTCCAGCATAGTCGGAGGCACCGTGGTGGTGAAATGAAACCTGCCGATGCCGGCGATAGCCTGCCGCTATCATGTGCGGCCGCATGAACGACTCCGCCGCCCACGCTCCCTCTGCTCCGCCTGATGCCCGCCTGCGCGAGCTGCGTCGCGCGCTCGACGGCGTGTGCAGCCGCGACTTCGGCCGCCTGCTCGGACGCTGGCGGGGACTGTCGCGCCAGCCCGATGGCGCGAAACTCGACGCGCTGGCCGCGGCGATCGAGGCTTCGGTGGCGAAGCGGCGGGCGCGCGTGGCCGCCAAGCCGGCGGTGACGCTCGACGAATCACTGCCGATCACCGCGCGCGCCGACGAGATCGTCGAGCTGATCCGCAAACACCAGGTGGTGGTGATCGCCGGCGAGACCGGCTCGGGCAAGACCACCCAGCTGCCCAAGCTGTGCCTGGCCGCCGGGCGCGGCGAAGCCGGCATGATCGGCTGCACCCAGCCGCGCCGGTTGGCCGCCCGCTCGGTGGCCAACCGCGTGGCGGAAGAACTGGGCACCGCCATCGGCGACCAGGTCGGCTTCCAGGTGCGCTTCACCGACAAGGTCTCCGACCGCACGCTGGTGAAGTTCATGACCGACGGCATCCTGCTGGCCGAGACGCAGGGCGATCCATGGCTGTCGAGCTACGACACGCTGATCATCGACGAGGCGCACGAGCGCAGCCTCAACATCGACTTCCTGCTCGGCTACCTCAAGCGGCTCGCCGCCAAGCGGCCGGAGCTGAAGATCATCGTCACCTCGGCGACGATCGACACGGCGCGTTTCGCCGAGCACTTCGACGGCGCGCCGGTGGTGTCGGTGGAGGGGCGGGCGTATCCGGTGGAGCTGCGCTGGCGTCCGGTGGACACGCCGGTAGGAGCGCACCCTGTGCGCGACGCTTCTCCTGCCGTGCCGAAAGGCGGTCGCGCACAGGGTGCGCTCCTACGGTCGAATTTCCAGCAGGGCAGCGCCGAGCACATCGCCGCCGTGATCGACGAGATCGTCGCCGACCGATCCCTGAGCGGTGGCCCGGGCGACGTGCTGGTGTTCCTCCCCGGCGAGCGCGAGATCCGCGACGCGCACCTGCTGCTGTCGCGCCGGCAGTACCTCGAAACCGAGATCCTGCCGCTGTATGCGCGGCTCTCCGCCGGCGACCAGGACCGCGTGTTCAAGCCCGGCCCGAAGCGCCGCGTGGTGCTGGCCACCAACGTGGCCGAGACCTCGCTCACCGTGCCGCGGATCCGCTACGTGGTCGACACCGGCACCGCGCGGGTCAAGCGCTACAGCCAGCGCAGCCAGCTCGAACGGCTGCACGTGGAGCCGATCTCGCAGGCCGCCGCCGACCAGCGCAAGGGCCGCTGCGGCCGCATCGGCCCGGGCATCTGCTACCGCCTGTACGACGAGGCGGAATTCGCCACGCGCGCGGCCTACACCGATCCGGAACTGCTGCGCTCCTCGCTGGCCAACGTGATCCTGCGCATGCTGGCGCTGAAGCTGGGCGAGGTGGACCAATTCCCGTTCCTGGAAGCGCCAGACTCGCGGGTGATCGCCGACGGCTACCGCCGTCTCGCCGAAATCTCCGCGATCGACGAGCGCCGCGAGCTCACCGCCATCGGCCGCGAGCTGGCGCGCCTGCCGATCGACGTGCAACTGGCGCGCATGCTGGTGGAGGCGCGCCGGCTCGGCTGCCTGCGCGAGCTGCTGACGGTGGTGTCCTTCCTCAGCATCCAGGATCCGCGCGAGCGCCCGGCCGATGCGCGAGCGCAAGCGGACGCGGCGCATGCGGCGTTCACCGATCCGAAGTCCGACTTCCTCGGCGTGCTCAACCTGTGGCGCGCCTATCACGACGCCAGCGAGGAGCTCACGCAGTCCAAACTGCGCGACTGGTGCTCGCGGCATTTCCTGTCGTTCCTGCGCCTGCGCGAATGGCGCGAGCTGCATCGGCAGCTGTTGCTGGTGGTGGGGGAGTTGGGCTGGGTGCTGGATGGTTCGGCCCATTCGGGATCTGCTCCCTCTCCCCGACGGGTAGAGGGGGCGAACGCGAAAAGCCCGCTATTGATCAGGAGGGCGCGGCATCCCGCCTGTTCGAGTCCATCCACCGCAGCCTCCTGGCCGGCCTGCCGACCCAGGTCGGCCGCAAGGACGAGAAGGGCGTGTTCCGCAGCACGCGCGAGCGCAGGTTCCAGATCTTCCCCGGCTCGGCGCTGGCCAGGCTGCCGCCGAACTGGGTGTTCGCCGCGCAGATCCTCGATATCGGCGGCAAGGTGTGGGGCATGATGTGTGCCCGCGTCGAGCCGCAATGGATCGAGGAGCAGGCCGCGCAGCTGGTCAAGTCCAGCTGCCGCGAGCCGCACTGGTCGAAGAAGCGCGGCTGCGTGGTGGCCTACGAGCAGGTGAGCCTGTTCGGGCTGAACCTGGTGGAGCGGCGCGCGGTGACGTTCCAGCCGCAGGATCCCGCGCTGGCGCACCGGATCTTCCTGCGCGAGGCGCTGGTGCGCGGCGACATCGAGGCGAAGGTGGATTTCCTGCGCGCCAACCAGCGCGTGCTGGAAGACGCCCGCGGCATCGAGGCGAAGCAGCGGCGCGAGGGCCTGATCCGCCACGAGGACGAACTGGTCGCCTTCTTCGAGGGCAAGCTGCCCGGGGACATCGCCAGCAGCCGCGCGCTGGAGGCGTGGTACCGCAAGGCGCGTCCGGCCGAGCAGGCGGCGCTGCGCTGGTCGATCGACGACGTGATGGTGGGTGGCGCGGGACTCGATCCCAAGGCGTTCCCGGCCAGCCTGGAGATGGGCACGCAGCGCTACCGGCTGGAATACCGCTTCGTGCCCGGCGACGACGCCGACGGTGTCACCCTGCACCTGCCGCTGGCCATGCTCAACGCGCTGCCCACCGCGCGCTGCGAGTGGCTGGTGCCCGGCCTGCTGGCCGAGAAGGTGGCCGAGCTGATCCGCGGCCTGCCCAGGGCGCTGCGGCGCAACTTCGTGCCCGCGCCGGATTTCGCCCGCGCCTTCGTCGAGGCCGAGGCGCCGCGCGACGAGCCGCTGGCGAAGGCGTTGGCCGCCTTTCTCAAGCGCACGACGGGCGTCGAGGTCAGCGCCGCGGAATTTGCCGCGGTGGAACTGCCGCCGCATTTCTCCATGCGCTACCGCCTGCACGACGACAGCGGCCGCACGCTGGCCGCCTCGCGCGATCTGGCCGCGCTGCGCGCGCAGTGGGAAGGCCCGGCGCGCGAGGCGTTCTCGCGCAAGACCGACGTGGAGCTCACCCGCGAAGACGTGGCCAGTTGGGATTTCGAGGAGATTCCCGCGCAGCTGCGCTCGGCTGGCGGGCTGCTGGCGTTTCCCGCGCTGGTCGATCTGGGCGAGACGGTGGCGCTGCGCGTGTTCGAGCGTCGCGACGAGGCGGCGCAGGCGCATCGCGCCGGCGTGATCCGGCTGCTGCGCAACGCGCTGGCCGCCGACATGAAGCAGGCGCGCCGTCGCCTGCCGATCGCCCACGCGCTGTCGCTCAAGTACGCGCCGCTGGGCAGCATCGACAGCCTGCGCGAGGATCTGGTCGAGGGCGGCTTCGCCGACCTGCTCGATCGGCACGAACTGGACGTGCGCACCGCTGGCGCCTTCGAAGCGCTGCGCACGCAGGCGTCGCGCGAGCTGTTCGCCTGCGCAGTGGAGCGGCTGCAGCTGGCCGAGCCGATCATCGAGGCGCAGGCGGAGCTGAAGCCGTGGCTGCAGCCGCCGCTGATGGGCTTCGCCCGCGCCAGCTACGACGACCTGCACGAGCAGCTCGACGCCCTGCTCAGCGCCGGCTTCGCGCGCGAGCTGTCGACCGCGCGACTGGCGCATCTGCCGCGCTATCTCAAGGCCATGCGCCTGCGCGCCGAGCGGCTGCGGCAGGATCCGTCCAAAGACCAGCAGCGCATGCTGCAGGTGCTGCCGTACTGGCGCGCCTACCTCAACCATCGCGCGGAAGGCCGCGACGATCTGGACGAGCTGCGCTGGCTGATCGAGGAGTGGCGCGTGTCGCTGTTCGCGCAGGAGCTCAAGACCGCCGAGCCGGTGTCGGCGAAGCGGCTGGCGCGGGCGCTGGAGGCGCTGGAAAGCGGCTGAGCGGCGGTGGCCGACTCAGTTGGCCGGACGCACGCGGGCACGGGTGTTGTAGCCATCCACCCGCAGCCACCAGCCGCCGAACAGCGCCCGCGTCACCTGCACGCCGGGGCGCTCGATCGCATGCCCGGTGGTCAGCGTGCTGTCGTCGCTGACCTGCCAGCGCTGGCCGTTCTCCAGGGTCAGTACCGTGCCCTTGTGCCAGCCGACGAAGGAACCAGCGATGCGGCTGTCGACGGCGGCCTTGGGGTTGCTGCTGTGGCTGACCGCACTGGCGATGGGCATGGTCGAGGCGGGCACCGCGTCGACCATCGCGTCGGGATGGGTCGTCAGCCATCGCTCCAGCACGGCGAGCTGTGCCGCGCTGAGGTGGTCCAGGCCGGCATCGCGGAAGGTGGCCTCACCCATGCGCTGCCGCAGCGGGTCGACGTCGGCGTGTTGCGCCCCCGCAGGCACCGGCGCGATCAGCAGCAGGACACAGAACAGTGGCAGCGTGGGCAGCGGGAGCGGGCGCATGGCGTTCTACCGTGGTGATGTGGGGCCGGCGCACAGCGTACCGGAGCTGCACGGTGGACGGACAGGGTGGCCGCGGCATTGGCCGGGCTCGCATAGAATGACCGCTCGCTCCCACGGCACCGCGATGATCCCCATCACCCACGGCAACACGCCCACGCTCGCGCCCTGGCTGGCGCGCCGCGCCGAGCTGCCCGCCGAGCTGGTCGCCGCGCTCGATGCCTGCGCCGAGGCACCGGTGCTGCAGGGCGAATGCGCCGACGTGCTGGACTTGCTGGTGATGCTCGGCTGCGATGCGCAGACCCAGGCCGCCGCGCTGTGGTTTGCACTGGCGCAGGCGGCGCCGGCGGCCTACGAGGCGCAGGCGGGCGCGCTGGCGCCGGAGCTGCGCCGGCTGGTGGACGGCCAGCAGGCCGCCGAAAAGGTGTGGGCGCTGCACGCGCAGCGCGGCGGCGCGGCCAGTTCCGAAGGCTTGCGCCGGCTGCTGCTGGCGATCATCCGCGATCTGCGCGTGGTGTTCGTGCTGCTGGCGCGGCAGCTGGCGCGCATGCGCACGGCGCTGGCGCTGCCGGAACCGGCGCGCGCCGAGCTGGCGCGGCTGACCCGCGACATCCACGCCCCGCTGGCCAACCGGCTCGGCATTTGGCAGCTGAAGTGGGAGCTGGAGGATCTGGCATTCCGCTGCCTGGAACCGGACACCTACCGCCGCATCGCCAAGCTGCTCGACGAACGCCGCGAAGACCGCGAGCAGTTCATCCGCGAGTCGCTGGCCGAACTGGGCAGGGCGCTGACCGCCGTCGGCATCCGTGCCGAACTGGCCGGGCGGCCCAAGCACATCTATTCGATCTGGAAAAAGATGCAGCGCAAGGCGCTGGATTTTTCCGACCTGTACGACATCCGCGCCGTGCGCATCCTGGTCGACAGCGTGGCCGACTGCTACGCCGCGCTCGGCGTGGTGCACACGCTGTGGCCTTACCTGCCGGGCGAGTTCGACGACTACGTGGCGCGGCCCAAGACCAACGGCTACCGCTCGCTGCACACCGCGGTGATCGGCCCGCGCGGCAAGACGCTGGAAGTGCAGATCCGCACCCACGAGATGCATCGGGCCAACGAGCTGGGCGTGGCCGCGCACTGGCGCTACAAGGAGGGCGGCAGCGCCGACGCGGAGTTCGAGTCGAAGATCGCCTGGATGCGCAAGCTGCTCGAACCGCGCGCCGACGGCGACGGCGAACTGGCCGCCGAGCTGCAGACCGAACTGGTCGAGGACCGCGTCTACCTGCTGACGCCCAAGGGCGAGGTGTTCGACCTGCCACACGGCGCCACCGTGCTGGATTTCGCCTACCACGTGCACACCGAGGTCGGGCATCGCTGCCGCGGGGCCAAGGTCAACGGCCGCATCGTGCCGCTGACGTACCAGCCGCGCAGCGGCGACCGGGTGGAGATCCTCACCACCCGGGTCGGCGAGCCCAGCCGCGACTGGCTCTCCGCCCATCACGGCTACCTCAACACGGCGCGGGCGCGGGAGAAGGTGCGCGCGTGGTTCCGCCGCATCGCGCACGACGCCAACCTCGCCGCCGGCCGCGCCATGCTGGAGCGCGAACTCAAGCGCCTGGCGATGCCCAACGCCGATCTCGCCGGCCTGCCCGCGCAGTTCCACCTGAAGACGCACGACGAGCTGCTGATCGCGCTGGCGCTGGGCGAGGTGAACCCGGGACAGATTTCGCGCCTGCTGCAGGAGGCCGCGCAGCCCCCGACGCCGCCCGAGGCGACGCCCGCACTGCCGGCATCGCGCGCGCCGGCGATCGACCAGAGCGCGCTGCGCATCGAGGGCGTGGGCAACCTGCTCACCGTGCTGGCGCGCTGCTGCCAGCCGCTGCCGGGCGATCCGGTGCGCGGCTTCGTCACCCGCGGGCGCGGCGTGTCGGTGCATCGCGCCGACTGCGCCGCGCTGGCGCGACTGGCGCGGCGCGATCCCGAGCGGGTGATCGACGTCAGCTGGGGGCGCGCGGCGGCGCAGGCCTACCAGGTCGACATCGAGCTGCACGGCTACGACCGCAAGGGCCTGCAGAAGGACGTCACCGCGGCGATCAGCAACGCGAACATCCCGATCATCGCCTCCTCCAGCCGCATGTTCGTGCGCACCGGCGAGGTGGAGATGCGCTTCACCCTGCGCGTGCGCGACTACGAGCAGCTCTCGCACCTGCTGGCCAGGCTGGGGGCGCTGCCCAACGTGGTCGATGCACGGCGCGTCGGTGGCCGCTGAGCCGGCTGGCAGTTGAACGGCGCGGCGAACCGGGGCGGTGCGGCCGGGGTCCGATGCTAAGCTTCGGCGGTTTCATCCACAGCGGCAGATCATGAGCGGACGCAACGACCCGCGCGGCCGGCAAGGGCGCACCGAGCCCACCCTGGGCAACCTCGACGATCTCGATCGCCCGGCCGCCCCGGTGCCGGCGCCCGCGGACGACCTGCCGCGCATCGCCATCGATCCGTCGCCACGGCGCGTGCCGCCGCCGTCCCGACCATCGTCGCCCGAACCATCGCCGCGGCGCGGCTGGCTGATTCCGCTGGCGCTGCTGCTGCTGGTCGGCCTGATCACGGTGCTCTGGCTCAACCAGGATTCGCTGCGCGGACTGGTGCCGCGCACCAGCTTCAACGACGTGCTCGCGCGCGCCACCGCCGCGCTCGACGCCGGCCGTCTCGACGGCAGCGACGGCACCAGCGCGCGCGAATTGTTCCAGGCCGCGCGCGCGCTGGAGCCGGACAACGACCGCGCGCTGGCCGGCCTGCGCAGCGTGGGGCAGGCCGAACTCGCCCAGGCGCAGAAGCAGCTGGCCGCCGGCCAGCTCGACGCGGCCACGCGCTCGGCGGCGGCGGCGCGCGAACTGCTCGGCGGCGGCGACGAGGTCGACCGGCTCGATCGCCGCATCGCGCAGGCCCGTACCAACGGCGTGCACGCCGACGACCTGGTCGACCGCGCGCGCGCGGCGCTGGCCGCCGGCCGCCTCGATGGCAACGATGGCGCCGCCGCGCTGTTCGCCCGGGTGCTTGCCGTCGATCCCGGCAACGCGGTGGCCGCGCACGGGCTGGACCAGGTCGGCGGCGCGTATGCCGACCAGGCACGCAAGGCGCTCGATGCCGGCGACGCGGCCAACGCCGCCAGCGCGATCGACAAGCTCGCCTCGCTGCTGCCGCGCTACGGCGACCTGCCGTCGCTGCGCGCACAGCAGGCGCAGGTGCAGCGCGCGCACGACGACGCGGTGAACCAGGCGGTGAGCCAGGGCATGGACGCGCTGCGCGCCGGCCACATCACCGGCAGCGGCGACGACACCGCGCTGGCGCTGTTCCAGAAGGCGCTCGCGCTCGATCCGCAGAACCCCGACGCGCGCGCCGGCCTGGGCAAGGTGGTGCAGGCGCTCACCGTGCAGGCCAACGCGCTGATCGACAGCGGCGACACGGACCAGGCCAGGGCGCTGCTGGACCAGGCCGACGCGCTGGCGCCCAAGTCGGCCGATCTCGCCGCCGCGCGCGCGCGCCTGCGCCAGGACGACCGGCCGGCCGCTTCGGCTTCGGCGAGCACGGCCGGCACCGCGGCCGGCGCGCCGGATGCCGCGACGCCGAAGCAGGACGCCAGCCTGCTGCCGGCGATGCTTTCGCCCGAGCAGCGTGCCAGGGTGGACGCGCTGGTGAGCCGGGCCAGGGATGCGGCGCAGCGCGGCGACATCATGCTGCCGCCCGGCGACAGCGCGTACGACCTGTACCGCAGCGCGCTGGCCATCGACGGCAACAACACCGCGGCGCGCGCCGGCCTGCAGAACCTGCCGACCGTGGTGGTGCGGCTGTTCAACCAGGCGCTGGACGACGGCCGCCTCGCCAGCGCCGGCGACATGCTCGACAACCTGGGCGATCTGGCACCCGGCGATCCCAGCCAGGACCAGCTGCGCAATCGCCTCGCCACCGCGTGGCTCGATCGCGCCGAGCAGCAGCTCGATACCGGCGATCGCCCTGGCGCGGCGCAGTCGCTCGATCGCGTGCGCAAGCTGGCGCCGCAGCATCCGCGCCTGCCGGAGCTGACGGCACGGCTGAATGCGGAGCCGTGAACGCATGACGATCCTGACATGACGGTCCTGACATGACGATCCTGGTGCTGGGCGCCAGCAGCCAGATCGGCCGCTGCCTGCTTCCGCGCCTGCATGCGGCCGGCCACGACGTGCTCGCCGTCAGCCGGCAGGCGCACGAGGTGGGCGAGGCGGGCGAGCGCATGCGCTGGATCGTGGGCCGGCTGCCCGACGCGATGCCGGCGGAACTGCCCGCGCTTACCGGCATCGTGAGCTATGGCCCGCTGCTGCCGTTCGCGCAGTGGCTCGACCGGGCGAGCTTTGCCGGCACGCCGCGCATCGTGGCGACCAGCTCGATGAGCGCGCAGACCAAGCGCGATTCCGAGGTGCCGGCCGAGCGCGCGATCGCGCAGACGCTGCGCGACGGCGAGGCGGCGCTGGCCGAGGCCTGCCACCGGCGCGGCCTGCGCTGGAACGTGCTGCGGCCCACCCTCGTCTACGGCGCCGGGCTCGATCGCAGCCTGACGCCGATCGCGCGGCGCGCGGCGCGCCTGCGCGTGTTCCCGCTGCCGGCCGGACGCGGCCTGCGCCAGCCGGTGCATGCGGACGACGTCGCGCAGGCCAGCGTGGCCGCGTTGCGCCACGACGCACCGAGCGGCCACGTGTTGGCTATCGGCGGCGGCGAACGGCTGAGCGCCGCGGCGATGTTCGCCCGCGTGCGCGCCAGCCTGCCGGTGGCCACGCTGCCGTTGCCGATCCCGCGCGTGCTGCTGCCCCTGGGGCAACGGCTCGCGCCATCGTTGCGCGGTCCGCTGGCCCGGCTGGAGCAGGATCTGGTGGCCGACAACGCCGAGCTGATCGGACTGCTCGGCGTCGAGCCGCGGCCGTTCCATCCCGACGCGCGCTGCTGGGGCATGGCGGCGCGCTGATTGTCATCGCACGCGCCCGTCATCGCACGCGCCCGATGCTGCCCGCGTGGCGCCCCACAAACCCGGTGCGCATTCATATTCGCGCCGGGCGGCAGGACCTATCATCGTTTTTCGCCCTGATCCGGAACCCCACGCGTTGGCCTTACTGACCCGACTTCAATCGTTCGCCCGCACCGCGTGGCCGTGGGTGCGGGTGCCGTTCTGGATCGGCATGGGCCTGTTCTTCGGCTTCCTGCTGCCGTACACGCTGATCCTCAACAAGCGCGTGCAGGACCGCTTCAACGACCTGGTGTTCGCCGTGCCCACCCGCGTCTATGCGCGGCCGCTGAAACTGGCGCCGGGCGTGGCGATGACGCCCGCCGCGCTGGAGCTGGAGCTGACCTTCGCCGGCTACAGCAACGACGGCAAGGGTGAGGTGGCCGGCCGCTGGGCGAAGCAGGGCACGCGCTACACGATCGCCTCGCGCGGCTATGCCGGGCCGGACGGCGGCGAACTGCCCAAGCGCATCCGCGTGACGCTGGGGCGCGGACAGGTGGGCTCGCTGGTGGATGCCGACAGCGGCCAGCCGATCAAACTCGCCCATCTCGATCCCGCACGCATCGCCACGGTGTACGGCGCGCAGCAGGAAGAGCGGCGCATCGTGCGTCTCGCCGACGTGCCGCCGCTGCTGGTCAGCGGCCTGCAGGCGGTGGAGGATCGCGACTTCAAGCACCACATCGGTCTGGACTTCACCGCCATCGCGCGCGCGGCGTTCGCCAACCTGCGTGCCGGCCACACCGTGCAGGGCGGCTCCACGCTGACCCAGCAGCTGGTGCGCAACCTGTTCCTGGATCGCAACCAGAACTTCACCCGCAAGTTCAACGAGGCGATCCTCTCGCTGCTGATCGAGGCGCACTATCCGAAGTCGCGCATCCTCGAGGCGTACATCAACGAGGTGTTTCTCGGCCAGCGGGGCAGCCAGGCGGTGCACGGCTTCGCGGCGGCGGCGGAGTTCTACTTCGGTCGCCGGCTGGAGGAGCTGCGGCCGCAGGAAATCGCCCTGCTGGTGGGCATGGTGAAGGGGCCGAGCTACTACGATCCGCGGCGCTATCCCCGGCATGCGCTGCAGCGGCGCAACCTGGTGCTGCAGCAGTTCCAGCAGACCGGCCTGCTCGACGCCGCGCAGGCCCGCGCGGCGCAGGCCGCGCCGCTGGGCATTGCCCGGAACGCGCAACTGCCGCACAACCGTTTTCCCGCCTTCATGGACCTGGTGCGCAGCCAGATCACCGCCGACTTCGACGACGACACGCTGCGCGCCGGCAACCTGTCGATCTTCACCACGCTCGATCCGGCCGCCCAGCTCTACGCCGAGCAGGCGGTGACCCGCACGATGAAGGCGCTGGGCAGGCGCGGCGATCCGCTGCAGGCCGCCGGCGTGGTCACCGATGCGCATACCGGCAGCGTGCTGGCGGTGATCGGCAGCAAGATCCCCGGCGACACCGGCTTCAACCGCGCGATGGACGCGCAGCGCCCGGTCGGTTCGACGATCAAGCCGTTCGTCTACCTGGTGGCGCTCACCGATCCCTCGCGCTGGAACCTCGGCACGCTGCTCGACGACGGCCCGATCAGCATGCGCCAGCCCGACGGCTCGATGTGGGAGCCGCACAACGACGACAATCAGAGCCACGGCATGCTGCCGATGGTCGACGCGCTGGCGCACTCGTGGAACCTCGCCACCATCCATCTGGGGCTGGAAGTGGGCCTGCCGCGCATCAAGGCATTCCTCGAATCGTTCGGCTTCACCGACATCAACCCCAGCCCGTCGCTGCTGATCGGCGCGCAGGACATGGCGCCGCTGCAGCTGACCCAGCTGTACCAGTACCTGGCCTCCGACGGCCACGCGCTGCCGCTGCTGGCGGTGCGCGGCGTGCTCGACGGCAACGGCCGCACGATCAAGCGCTACGAGGTGCAGCAGGGGCCGGGCGAATACCAGAGCGCGGTGCGCCTCACTACCTGGGCAATGCAGCAGGTGGCGCTGTCCGGCACCGCGCACTCGATCGGCGACTCGGGCCTGGCCTGGCTCAACGCCGCCGGCAAGACCGGCACCAGCAACGACACGCGCGACAGCTGGTTTGCCGGCTTCACCGGTGACCGCCTGGCGGTGTTCTGGATCGGCCGCGACGACAACAGGCCCACCGGCCTGTTCGGCGCCACCGGCGCGCTGCGCGTGTGGCGCGATCTGTTCGCCAGGCTGCCCACGCGTCCGCTGTCGGCCGATCCCGGCCCCGGGCTGGAGCTGGCGTGGATGAATCCGTCCGACGGCAAGCGCACCGACCCGCAGTGCGAGGGGGCGCGCCAGTTTGCCGTGGTGGCCGGCAGCCTGCCGCCGGATACCGAGGGTTGCTTCTGGCAGCGCATCGGTGATTTCTTCGGCGGCGGCCACGACCATCCGCCGCCGCCCAATCCCGCTCCCGTGCCGTAGATCCCATGTCCGTGCGTCGTTCCCTGCGTTTGCTGGTTTCCGCGTCCGCCATCGTGCTGGGCGGCTGCGCCCTGTTCGCCGCGCCGCCACCGCCCACGCCGGCCCGCGCGCCGCGGCCGAACTACGATCTGGTGGCCTCGATCCGCGCGGCCGGCGCGCGCGAACAATCCATCATCGACGTGACCCCGCTGCGCGATCCGGCGGTCGCGACGCTGCAGGAAGGAGCACGGGCGGACGAGCGCGCCGGCCGCTACCCCGCCGCCGCCGCCAAGCTCGACCAGGCGCTCAGGCTCAGCCCCGAGTCGCCCGACCTGCTGCAGGATCGCGCCGAGATCGCCGTGCGCATGCGCGATTTCCCGCTGGCCGAAAAGCTGGCGCAGCAGTCGTGGTCGCTCGGCCCCAGGCTCGGCCCGCTGTGCGCGCGCAACTGGCAGACCGTGGTGGAAATGCGCCTGCAGGCCGACGACCGCGCCGGTGCCGCCAGCGCACGCAAGTGGATGCAGACCTGCCACAAGGCCGGCGTCAACCGCTACTGAAAGGTTCTGCCCACCGGTTTGTCTCGTGCTCTTCGCAAGGACGCCAGAGTGGGCCGTTGCCCTTGTCGAACCGGTAGCTCGGGCGTCGTGTGGTGGTCATCGACACCGTCGGGCTGTCGGGGCTGAAGCCCCTCCCACAGCGTTCCGCATGGTTTTGATCTTGTGGGAGCGGTTTCAGCCGCGATCGAATCTCCCCTGATTCGACGGAGCCGGCCTCTCGTCGCACAACCTACCCTCCGCCATACTTGGCGGATGATCGATCCCGATGACGCCGCGTCCGACGACGTCGGCGCGCTGCTCGGCGCCGACGGTCCGTTCGCCCGCGAGCTGCCCAACTTCGCCGCGCGCGCCGCGCAGCAGGACATGGCGCGCGCGGTGGCGCACGCCATCGCCGAGCGCGAGACGCTGATCGCCGAGGCCGGCACCGGCACCGGCAAGACCTTCGCCTACCTGGTGCCGGCGCTGCTGTCCGGGGCGCGGGTAATCGTCTCCACCGGCACCAAGGCGCTGCAGGACCAGCTGTTCTTCCGCGATCTGCCGCGGGTGCGCTCGGTGCTCGGCAGCCGGCTGAAGACCGCGCTGCTGAAGGGCCGCGCCAACTACCTGTGCCTGTACCGGCTCGACCAGACCGTGCGCGACGGCGGCAGCGTGGACGCGGTGCAGGCAAACCAGCTCGCCGCCATCCGCGCCTGGTCGGCGCGCACGCGCCACGGCGACCGCATGGAGCTGGCCGAGGTGCCGGAGGAATCGCCGCTGTGGCCGCGGGTCACCTCCACGCCGGAGAACTGCCTGGGGGTGGAGTGCGCGTTCTACGACGACTGCCACGTGGTGAAGGCACGGCGCGAGGCGCAGGAGGCCGAGGTGGTGGTGGTGAACCACCATCTGCTGTTCGCCGACCTCGCGCTCAAGCAGGAGGGCTTCGGCGAAATCCTGCCCGGCGCGCAGGCGTTCATCCTCGACGAGGCGCACCAGGTGCCGGAGCTGGCCGGGCAGTTCTTCTCGCAGAGCGTGAGCGCCCGGCAGCTGTCCGAACTGGGCCAGGACACGCTGGCCGAATGTGCCGGCATCACCGGCGCAGTCGGCCTGCTGCTGGAGCCGGTGGAAGCGCTGCAGGGCGCGCTGAAGAAGCTGCGCGCGGCGATGGAGTCGCTGCCCGCGCGCGGCCCGTTCGCCGAGCTGGAGCGCCGCGCCGCCGTGCGCGACGGCCTGCGCGAGGTGAGTGAACTGGTCGCCACGCTGTCCGACCAATTGGCCTCGCAGGCCGAGCGCTCGCGCGGCTTCGCCAACGTCTACGAACGCTCGCTGGCGATCAGCGAGCGGCTGGGGCGCATCGTCGAAGGCCAGGCGGGGGAGGCGCGCGGGCAAGATGTGCGCTGGTACGAGCTGTTCCCGCGCGGCTTCGCCATCCACGCCACCCCGCTGGACCTGGCCGCGCCGCTGCGCGCGATGCGCGAGCGCACCCGGGCGGCGTGGATCCATACCTCGGCCACGCTGTCGGTGGGCGGCGACTTCGGCCACTTCGCGCGCCAGCTGGGGCTGGACGATCCGCAGACGCTGAGCCTGGAAAGCCCGTTCGACTATGCGCGCCAGGCGCTGTGCTACCTGCCGTCCGGGCTGCCCGATCCGGCCGCGCGCGACTACACCGACCGGGTGGTCGAGGCCGTGTTGCCGGTGCTGCAGGCGTCGCACGGTCGCGCATTCCTGCTGTTCACCTCGCACCGCGCGCTGCGCCGCGCCGCCGAGTTGCTGCGCACGCGCGTGCCGTGGCCGCTGTTCGTGCAGGGCGAGGCGCCGCGGCACCGGCTGTTGGAGCAGTTCCGCGCCAGCGGCCACGGCGTGCTGCTGGGCGCGGCGAGTTTCTGGGAAGGTGTGGACGTCGCCGGCGAGGCGCTCAGCGTGGTGGTGATCGACAAGCTGCCGTTCGCCGCCCCCGACGATCCCGTGCTGCAGGCCCGGCTGGAAGCGCTGGAGCAGGCCGGCATCAATCCGTTCATGGCCTGGCAGGTGCCCAGCGCGGCGATCGCGCTCAAGCAGGGCGCGGGGCGGCTGATCCGCGACGTGCGCGATCGCGGCGTGCTGGTGCTGTGCGATCCGCGATTGATGAGCAAGGGCTACGGCAAGCTGTTCCTCGCCAGCCTGCCGCCGATGCCGCGCACGCGCGAACTGGGCGATGTGCGTGCGTTCTTCGCGGCGCCGGCGGCGGGCGAGGATCTATAGCAGCCTGTCGGACCTTTTGCTCGGCCGTACTGCGTGCGTTCCGGCAGGCTTGCACTTCGGGATCGCCATGGCCGAGTCGAATTCCTCGGAGTCGTCGGCCGTTGCAGCCGAGCGCCACGGAAGGGTCGGTGAGGCGCTGGACTTTCCGGCCTGCAGGCATCCTCAATGCCGTCATACCCGCGAATGCGGGAATCCATTGTGCTTTTGCGGTAGAGCCAAATGGATTCCCGCGTTCGCGGGTATGACGCCGAGAAATTGACGGGAGTCGCGGGTGTCGTGGCAGAGGGCGCGTCGCGGATGACATCGACGCCCAAGCGGTATCGCGACGTGCTGCTGCCGGCGTCCGCACCAGCGCCATCGTGTGGACGCCGTTCGCGCAGGGCACCGGTTATTTCGGCGACCCGGCGCAGCCGTTCATGCTCAATTTCCGGGTGGACGATCTCGATGCGCTGCTGGCCCAGCTGCGTGCGGCCGGCGTCTGGGTGGACGAGCAGCGCGAGGACGGCGAATACGGCCGCTTCGGCTGGATTCGCGATCCGGAAGACCATCGCGTCGAGTTGTGGCAGCCGCTGGGATAAGCTCGGGCGTCGTCGTACGCAGCCGCGTTGCAGACGGTCGCGCCGGCGCTTGGTGCAGTGCAAGGTACATACGTATTCAGGTCGAGCCGGCGCCGACGGCGTCGCAGAATCGGCGGGACTTCAACATCAGGGGTGGGAACACACGATGGCAACGACTGAAACCACGGCGGACGCCGAACAGCACGCCACGCTGCGCGTGGTGGTGATCGCGGCGGCCGCCGCGCTGGGCGGCTTCCTGTTCGGCTTCGACACGGCGGTAATCAACGGCGCGGTGGATGCCGTGCGTGGCGCGTTCGCCCTCAACGCGGGCGAGATCGGCATCACCGTCTCGTGCGCGCTGCTCGGCTCGGCCGCCGGTGCCTGGTACGCCGGTCCGCTGGCCGACCGCTTCGGCCGCGTGCGCACCATGCAGGTGGCGGCGCTGCTGCTGGCGGCCAGCGCACTCGGTTCGGGCCTGACCTTCAGCGTGTGGGATTTGATCCTGTGGCGCGTGGTCGGCGGCGTCGGCGTGGGCATGGCGTCGGTGATCGCGCCCACCTACATCGCCGAAGTCTCGCCAGCGCGGGTGCGCGGGCGGCTCGGTTCGATGCAGCAGCTGGCGATCGTGCTCGGCATCTTCGTCGCCTTGCTCAGCGACGCCTGGCTGGCCGGGGCGGCCGGCGGTGCAGCGAACAAGTTCGCGTTCGGTCTCGCGGCGTGGCGCTGGATGTTCCTGGTGGCGGTGGTCCCGGCTCTGATCTACGGCGCGCTGGTGCTCGGCCTGCCGGAGTCGCCGCGCCACCTGGTGGCCAAGGGCCGGCTGGCCGAGGCCAAGGACGTGCTGCGCCAGGTGCTGGGCATGAGCAGCGACAGCGCGCTGGACAAGAAGGTGGACGACATCGCGCATAGCCTGAAGGTGGAATACCGCCCGCGCCTGCGCGACCTGCGCGGTCCGGCGGCGGGTCTGCTGCCGGTGGTGTGGGTGGGCATCCTGCTGTCGGTGTTCCAGCAGTTCGTGGGCATCAACGTGATCTTCTACTACTCGTCCACGCTGTGGCATTCGGTGGGCTTCAGCGAGGCCGACTCGTTCACCATCACCGTGGCCACCTCGGTGGTGAACGTGCTGGTGACCCTGGTGGCGATCGCGCTGGTCGACAAGATCGGCCGCAAGCCGCTGCTGGTGGTCGGCTCGGCCGGCATGGCGCTCACCCTCGGCGTGATGGCGTGGTGCTTCTCGCAGGCGACCGGCAGCGGCGCCAACCTGGTGCTGCCGCACTCGGTGGGTCCGGTGGCGCTGGTGGCGGCCAACGCCTACGTGGTGTTCTTCGGCCTGAGCTGGGGTCCGATGGTGTGGGTGCTGCTGGGCGAGATGTTCCCCAACCGCATCCGCGCGATCGCGCTGGCGGTGGCGGCCTCGGCGCAGTGGCTGGCCAACTTCGTGATCAGCTCCACCTTCCCGGCGCTGGCGCAGATCGGCCTGACCTTCGCCTACGGCCTGTATGCCGCCTTCGCGCTGATCTCGCTGTTCTTCGTGCTCAAGGCCGTGCGCGAGACCAAGGGCATCGAGCTGGAAGACATGCAGGGCTGAGGCACGCGCTCTTGCAGGATCGGGCCGGCGCGCCTGCGTCCGGCCCGATATCGTCATCGCGCCCGCGGCGCACCGCCCGGGCGCAGCCATCCGGCCGCGCTGTCATGCCCGTTCCGCCGATGCGAGAATGCGCGCATGAACCTGCTTGCGATCGAAACTTCCACCGAATCGTGCTCCGTCGCCCTCGTGCATGGTGAGGAGGTGATCGCGCGCAGCGAACTGGCGCCGCGCCGCCACGCCGAACTGGTCTTGCCGATGGCCGATGCGCTGCTGGCCGAGGCCGGCATCGGACGCCACGCGCTGGACGCGGTTGCCGTAGGCCGCGGGCCGGGCGCCTTCACCGGCGTGCGACTGGGCGTGTCGCTGGCGCAGGGCATGGCGCTGGCGCTGGACGTACCTGTGGTGACGGTGTCCTCGCTCGCGGCGCTGGCGCTGGAGGCGCCCGACGACGACAGCGACGCGGCCATCCTCGCCGTGATCGACGCCCGCATGGGCGAGCTCTACGTGGCCTGCTACCGACGCGATGGTCTTTGCGGCCTGATCGCGCTAGACGACGAGCGGGTCGTCACCGCCGAGTCGCTGCTGCTGCCTCCCAGCGATGCCTGGCATGTGGTCGGCAGCGGCTGGGCGACCTACGCCGAGGTGCTGGGCGAACGGCTGGCCGGACGCGTCGTGCGATCGGCGCACGGCGATCGCTTTCCGCAGGCCGCGCACGTGGCGAGCCTCGCGGTGCGCGAGTGCGCCGCCGGTCGGGCGCAGGCGCCCGAGCTGGCGCTGCCGGTGTACCTGCGCGACAAGGTGGCGTTGACGCTGGCGGAGCAGGGCAAACGCTGACTCCGTCTCTGCCTGCCGCCCGTTGACAACAACATGTGCCATAGGCTTTCGGACACACTTGGCCAAAAGTCAGCTAAACGCTCGCTCCATCATCCATGACCTGCTCAGTTCCATGACGAATCGGGCTTGCCCCCATCATGACGGTCACCGCAACGACACCACCACCCGGCATGGCCTGTTAGTCGGATGGCTGCGACGCGTTGACCTTGGTCATGTAGAGCGTGAGCGGTTCGATGTCCGAGTCCAGGAGCGGTGCGCCGTAAACCTTGCGCATCTTGATGATCTCGCTACGCCACTCCGCTTCCGACAGCTTGGGCTGGAGCAGCACCATGTCGGCGGAGTGACAGATCAGGCATTTGCCGGACAGCTCGGAACCCGGGCCGGATGGAAATTGAGCCGTACTGACCGGGAGATCCACGCTGACCGAATGAATCGCGATCGGTGCCGGCCGCGCGTGCTCAGCGCCGATGGCACCTGCCGTCAGGGTTGCCAGCGCGATCGCGGTGCCGAGTATGTGCAGCTTCTTCATGACGATCTCCTCAGACCACGGTGACCTTGATCGATTCGATGACGTTGCGCATGTATCCACCCGGATTCCAGTTCGCGGTGCTCGGCTGCACCACGCCATCGCTGTTGACCGCCTTGACCATCAGTTCCTTTTCGCCCTTGGACGAAGGCGTGAACTGGGCGTTCCAGCGCCGGAAACTGTACTTGCCGTAGTCCTCTTCTAGTGCGGCCTCCTTCCAATGGGCACCGCCATCGCTGGACCACATGACCTTGGCCAATCCGGTATCGCCGCCGAAGGCGATGCCGCGCACGGCGACGGCATGACCGGCCGGAACCTGACTGCCGTCACTGAGATTGGTAATGAACGAGCGCGGCACCAAGCGGTTGATCGGCACCGTTTTGAATCCAGTCTGGCCGGGGTTGACGCTGGCGTGGGGCGTGTCGGGAATGCGGTAGGCCGTAGCCATCCAGAAGTTGTCGTCAGGCTTGTCCAGCACCTCGACGTCGTTGAGCATCTTGACCCAGTACGTGGCAAACCAGCCCGGTACCACCAGGCGTGTGGGAAAGCCATTGAGTAAGGGCAGGGCCTCGCCGTTCATGCCGTAGGCAATCATCACCTCGCCATCACGCGCATGATCCAGGTCAAGCGATTTCAGGAAATCGGGCGTGCCCGGCAGGGTGCCGCTGTCCATGCCGTTGAAGCGGACCTGCACCGCACCAGGCTTGACGCCCGCCCGGTCGAGCACGTCCTTGAGGCGTACTCCAGTCCATTTAGCACAACCCATCGCGCCGTTGCCCCACTGGCCCCCGGCGACGCGCGGGTTGAACAGACCGCGCGAGTTGCCCGAGCACTGGTTGACCGCAGCCAGCTCAACCGGCTCGAACTCGGTCATCAGCTGTTTCAGGCTCAGAGGCTGTGAAAAAACCCCAGCTGTCGGCCGTCGCATGAGAAAATAGCGGCACGGTGACATAGGGGGTAGGCGATGATGGCGAAGGTCGGCGAACTGTTTGAAGATCTTCCCATACCGGAGCCGGTGGTGAAGGCGGCGGTGGTGTTACCGGCGCGCGTACTGACGCCCAATCGCAAGCAGGTCGAGCTGCGGCCAAGCGACCTGGAAAGCCTGCTGGCGGAAGACCACACAGCGCGACTGGTGGGGGGCTATGTCGAGCGGCAGGACCTGTCGGCGCTGTATCGCCAGATCAAAGCACTGGAAGGCGGATCGGGGCGCAGCGCCATCGCCCCGGAGATTCTGCTGTCACTGTGGTTGTACGCGACCTTGGAAGGTGTCGGCAGCGCCCGCGCCCTGGCGCGGCTGTGCGAATCGCAGGACGCCTATCGCTGGTTGTGTGGTGGGGTGCGCGTCAATCACCACACGCTGTCCGACTTCCGCGTCGGTCAGGGTGACTTTTTGGATCAACTGCTGACAGCGAACGTCGCAAGCCTGCTGGCCTGCGGGGCGGTGACGATGAAGCGGGTGGCGCAGGATGGCATGCGGGTGCGGGCACATGCTGGCGCTGCCTCATTCCGTCGCAAGGCGCGACTGCAGGAATTTCACGACCAGGCGCGGCAGCAAGTCGACGCGCTCAAGCGCGAAATCGCCGACGATCCCGACGCGACGAACCGGCGCCAGCAAGCGGCCCGGCAGCGGGCGGCGCGCGAACGCGAGCAGCGCATCGCGCAGGCCCTGAACCGGCTGCCGCAGATGGAAGCGATCAAACAGGCCCAAGGCAAACCCACGGACCGTGCGCGGGCATCGACCACCGACGCCGAAGCGACCGTGATGAAGATGGCTGACGGCGGCTTCCGCCCCGCATTCAACGTCGAGCTGGCCACCGACACGGCCAGCCAGGTCATCGTCGGCGTCGACGTGGTCGACACGGGCAGCGACCTGGGTCAGATGGTCCCGATGGTCGAACAGATCGAAGCACGTCACGGTTGCCGCCCGCCAGAGATGCTGGTGGATGGCGGTTTCGCCAAGCATGAAGCCATCGAACACCTGGCGCCAGCCACCACCGTGTATGCGCCCGTCCAGCACCCCAAAGACAAGACGCGCGATCCGTATGCAGCACGCCCGGGCGACAGCCCGACCATCGCCGCCTGGCGTGAACGCATGGGCACCGACGAGGCCAAGACGATCTACAAAGAGCGCGCGGCCACGGCCGAATGCGTCAACGCGCTCGCACGCAACCGCGGCCTGCTCCGCTTCAACGTACGCGGTCTGGCCAAGGTCAAGTGTGTCGCGCTGTGGTACGCGCTGGCACACAACCTGATGCGAGGACTCGCACTCGCGCGCCCGCTGTCTGCGGAGCCTGTCTGAAGTTGCATTGGACGGGCTCCAGCGCCGTCGGACGCTTTGAATCGCGCACTTGCGGTCCTTTGGGACCGTTGGGAACCCTTCAAAAGATCACACCCCGTCATTCGCTGCTTTACGGCGAGCCGCCGGCCTCCCCGGCGCAACCACGCTTTTCGCTCCCCATTGCGAATTTTTCACAGCCTCTCAGCGAAAGGGGTTTGTCGGTGTGCCCGTGCACTTTCAGTCGAAACGCATCGGCGTCGACTGTCGTGGGTACGCTGGGCAGGTGCCAACGGACGTAGAAGCGATTGTTGGGCGTGAACACGCCGTGGTCAAAGACGTCGAACGGCGTTTCAAGCAGAGGCGAGCGGTCACGCAGAAGCAGCATGGGGCCCTTTTGCGGAAACGCGCTGGTGATCTCTCGCTGACCATTGGCAAAAGGCAGGCGGATGGTGTTCGTTGCTGCTGCCAGCGCGGCACCGCTGCCCAACAATCCAGCCGAGCCGACCAGGCCGGCCGTTTGCAGAAAGTGTCGGCGCGAACTTGCGCTGGAATCGAGTTCATCGGTCATGGTTGCTTCCTCATCGCTACGGGCTCATCGCTACGGGCTCATCGCTACGGGGCCTCGGCCTGGCACGGTGTAGCACTGGCGTCGAAAGCTGCCAAGGCTTGATCGACAGGCTTGATCGACATTTTGTTCAAGTAAGAAGCTTTTCCTGAGTGTATGCGTTGCTAAAACACTCTCCTGAGAGTATGCGATGCGTAGACGCGACCACGCGAGTTTTGTCGTCGCGATCCCTCGATCCGGGCTCTCACATTTGACCGATGGCCAACTGCACCAGCAGGCTGCTCACAGACACTGCCACCCATACGCCCAGTCCGAGCAAGATCGGACGCATGCCGGTGGAGGCCATGCGGCGCAGGTTGGCCGACAGGCCCACCGCGGTCAGCGCCACCACGATCAGGAACTCGGCGGCCTCGTGCAGCGGCGCCTGCAGCGCTGCGGGCACGAAGCCGGCCGAGCGCACCGCCGAGGCGACCAGGAACCACGCGATGAACCACGGGAAGATGCGCGACAGCCTGAAGTCGCCGCCGCCGCGGCGCTTCTCGCGCACCGCCACGGCGATCGCCAGCACGATGCACACCGGAATGATCAGCGTGGCGCGGGTCAGCTTGACGATGGTGGCGAAGTCGCCGGCGGCGCGGCTGTAGCTGTAGCCGGCGGCGACCACCGACGAGGTGTCGTTGATCGCCGTGCCGGCCCACATGCCGAAGCCGAGGTCGGACAGGTGCAGCAGGTGGCCGAGCAATGGGAACAGCAGCACCGCGACCAGGTTGAACAGGAAGATGGTGGAGATCGCGAACGCGGTGTCGTGTTCGTCCGGGCGCAGGATCGGCGTCACCGCGGCGATCGCCGAGCCGCCGCAGATCGCGGTGCCCACGCCGATCAGGATCTTCAGGTCGTCGTGCACGCGCAGCCAGCGCCCCAGCGCCCAGGCGGCGACGAACGCCACGCTCATCGTCACCAGGGTGACCGACAGCGACTGCAGGCCGGTCCTGGCCACCTGGTCCAGGCTCAGCCCGAAGCCCAGCGCGATGATCGACCACTGCAGCACCTGCCTGGAGGCGAACTGGATGCCGGGACGCAGCCGCGTCGGCAGGCTGATCGCGTTGGCGATGACGATGCCCAGCACGATGCCGATGACGGGGCCGCCGATCAGGGTGAAGCGCCGCCCCAGCGCGAAGGCGGCCGCGGCGATCAGCACCGTGAGCAGCAGGCCGGGCAGGCGGGCGGCAAGGTGGTGCACCACGGAAGCAGGTGCATCGGCGGCGGCAGCGGGGGGGTGGGACATGGCGCGGGCCGGTGGGGACAGGACGTCATCATCGGTCCATCGATGCATCAGGAAAACTTCGAATATCTTATTTGGCCTATAAGATGTGCTGATGATCAACATCAGTCCGCGCCAGCTCGAAGTGTTCGTGCACGTGGCCACGCGGGGCAGCGTGCGCGCGGCAGCCGGGCAACTGCATCTCACCCAGCCCGCCGCCAGCATGGCGCTGCGCGACATGGAGCACCAGCTCGGCGCGCCGCTGTTCGACCGCGAACGCGGGCGCTTGCACCTCAACGCGCGCGGGCGCGAGCTGCTGCCGCTGGCGCAGGAACTGCTTGAGCGCTATGCCGAGTTCGGCCGGCGCGGCAAGGATGATGCAACGCTCGGCGGCGAGTTGCGCATCGGCACCAGCAACACGGTGGGCAATTACCGCGTGGGCGAGCTGCTCGGCGGCTTCGTCGAGGCGCACCCGCAGGTGACGGTCCGCCTGCGCGTGGCCAACACCGAGACGATCGCCGCGGCGATGCTCGATCACGGCCTCGACGTGGGCTGCGTGGAGGGGCCGGTGACCCACCCGCAGCTGGAAGTGCGCCCCTGGCGCGTGGACAGCCTGGTAGTGTGCGCGCGCCCGGACCATCCGCTGGCGCGTCGCCGTCGCCTGGCTGCCGAACACTTCGCCGGCGCGCGCTGGGTGCTGCGCGAACCGGGTTCGGCCACCCGCGTGCTGAGCGAGCGGGCGCTGGGCCAGCTGCCCGGCGGCGAGACCGTGCTGGAGCTGGACCAGATCGAGGCGATCAAGCAGGCGGTGGTGGCCGGTCTGGGCATCGCCTGCCTGCCGGCGGTGGCGATCAGTGATGCGGTGGCCGCCGGCCGCTTGAAGGTACTCAGGACGCCGTTCCTCGACCTGGAGCGCCGGCTGTCGCTGCTGGTACATCGCCAGCGCTACCGCAGTGCGGTGCTGGAGGCGTTCCTGCGGACGCTGTGACCGTTCGCCGGAACCGGTGCGCGGTCAGGCGGGCAGGGCGGTATCGAGCGTGGCCAGCAGCGCCTCGACCTGTTCGTGGGTGTGCGCACGGATCAGCCGTGGTGCCAGACGCCGCAGTTCGCTGCGATCCAGCTCGCCGAGGCGGTCGCGCACCTGCAGGATCTGGCTGGGGTGCATGCTGAACTCGCCCAGGCCCAGCGCCAGCAGCAGCGCGGTGAAATGCACGTCGCCACCGATCTCCCCGCACAGGCTCACCGGCTTGCCGACCCGGCGACCGGCGCTGATGACGTGGCAGATCAGCCGCAGCAGGGCCGGGTTGAGCGGGTTGTAGACGTTCTCCAGCGCGTCGTTGCCGCGGTCGGCGGCCAGCACGTACTGCGCCAGGTCATTGGTGCCGATGGCGAGGAAGTCGGCGTGTTCCAGCAGCGCGCGCACGTTGATCGCCGCGGCGGGCACCTCGATCATCGCGCCCAGCGGCAGCTTCTCGGGCAGGTCGACGCCTTCCTGCTTGAGCTCCTGCCGGGCCAGCTTGAACAGCGTGCGCACGGCGATGATCTCGTCCGGCTGGGTGATCATCGGCACCAGCACGCGCATCGGGCCGTAGCAGGCGGCGCGCAGGATCGCGCGGATCTGCGTGGTGAACACCGCCGGATGGCGCAGCGACAGGCGCACGCCGCGCACGCCCAGCGCCGGGTTGTCCTCGCCGCGCAGGGCGATGCCGGCCGCATCGGCCTTGTCCGCGCCCAGGTCCAGCGTGCGGATCGTCACCGGCAGGCCGCCCATGCCCATCACCAGGTCGCGATAGGCAACGAACTGCTCCTCCTCGCTGGGCAGCCCCTTGTGGCGCAGGAACAGGAATTCGGTGCGGTACAGGCCCACGCCGTCGGCGCCACGCGCACGGGCCATGGCCACGTCGGTGGCCGATTCGGCATTGGCCAGCAATTTGATCTCCACGCCGTCGCGGGTGCGCGAGGGCGCGTTGGCCAGCTTGGCCAGGCGCCGGCCTTCCAGCGCCGCCTCGCGCTGCCAGGCGCGGTAGCGCGCCAGGTCCTGCGCGGTGGGATGCACGATCGCCTCGCCCTGCTCGGCGTCGAGCAGGATCAGGTCGTCGTCGCAGATGATCGACAGCGCGTCGCGCGTGCCCACCAGCATCGGCAGGTCCAGGCTGCGCGCCAGGATGGCGCTGTGCGAGTAGGGGCTGCCCGAACTGGCGACCACGCCGAGCAGGCCGTGGCCGGCCAGGTGTGCCATGTCGCCCGGCGCGATGGTGTCGGCGATCAGGATCTCGCCCACGCGCGCGGCCAGCTTGCGCTCCTCGGCGGTGGTCTGGCGCTGCAGTGCGGAGATCACCCGGTTGATCACCTGGTCGACATCCTCGCGCCGGCTGCGCAGGTAGGGGTCGTCCATCGCCTCGAACACGGCGGCGATGCGGTCGCGCTGCTTCTTCAGCGCGGCGCCGGCGCGGTAGTGGCCGATGCGGATCATGTCGTCGAGCCCGCGCAGCATCTCCGGATCGTCCAGCAGCAGGGTGTGCGCGTCGATGAACTCGTTCACCTCGCGCGCCAGCGCGCCGTGAAGCTTGGTGCGCAGCTCGCGCAGCTCCTGCCGGGCGGTGTCCAGCGCCAGGTGCAGCAGTTCCAGTTCGGCGTCGACCTCGTCTTCGCCCAGCGGACGGTTGTCCACCGCGTAGCGGCTCGGCTGCACGAGGCGCGCGCGGCCCAGGCACATGCCCCGGGCGGCGACGGTGCCGGGCAGGCTCTGCCTCATGCGTGGCCACCATCGCCGGGGATGGGCGCGCCTGGCGCGGGCAGGACGCGACTGCGCCTGCGCGTCATCGTCGCCGCCCCCGGTGTTTGCGCCTGCGGTGTGTTCGTCCCTGCGTTCATCTCATCCGCCCTCGTCGAATTTGCGCTCGAACAGGTCGATGACCGCGTCCAGCGCGGTCTGTTCGTCCGGGCCGTCGGTCCGCACGGTCAGCGTGGTGCCGATGCCGGCCGCCAGCATCATCACGCCCATGATGCTCTGGGCATTCACCTCGCGCCCCTTGCTGATCAGCCACACGGTGGACTTGAAGCCCTGCACCAGCTGCACCAGCTTGGCCGAGGCGCGCGCGTGCAGGCCGAGCCGGTTGGATACCACGATTTCTTTTTCAAGCATGGTCGATGAAGATTCCTCCGCGGCCACCGCTGGCGGCGATTTCCACCAGTTCGTCCAGCGGCTTGTCCGCATAGTTGAGCACGCGCAGCAGCATCGGCAGGTTGAGCCCCGACACGCAGCGCAGATGGACCCCGAGCGAGGCCAGCGACAGCCCGATGTTGCACGGCGTGGCGCCGTAGAGATCGGCCAGCACCAGCACGCCCTCGCCCTGGTCGAGCTCGCGGGCGTGGCGGGCGGTGAGCGTACGCATCACCTCCGGATCGGCCTGCGGCGGCACTTCCACCGCGTCGACGCACAGCGGCAGTTTGGGCATCACGTGCAGCGCGGCGGAGATCAGCGCCTTGCCGACGGCTTCGTGGGTCATCAGGAGTACGCCGACGCTCACCCCGTCACTCCAGCTCGCGATGGAAGGTGAGCACGCCGTCGCGCCGCGCGCGGAAATGCGTGGCGAGCTGCTCCACCAGGTAGACCGAGCGGTGGCGACCGCCGGTGCAGCCGATCGAGACGGTGACGTAGCTGCGGTCGTCCGCCTCGAAGCGCGGCAACCAGTCCTCCAGCCAGCGCACGGTGTCTGCGAAGTATTCGCCCACCAGCGGATCGGCGTCGAGGAACTCGCGCACCGGCACGTCCTTGCCCGACAGCGGCCGCAGCCTGGGCTGCCAGTGCGGATTGGGCAGGCAGCGCGCGTCGAACACGAAGTCCGAATCCAGCGGCAGCCCGCGCTTGAACGCGAACGACTGGAACATCACGGTGAGCCCTTCGGTGGCGCGCGCGTAGTCGGTGGCGACCAGCCGGCGCAACTGGTGCACGTTGAGCGTGCTCGAATCGATCACTTTCTCGGCGATGCCCATCAGCGGGCGCAGCAGGCGCCGCTCGGCCGCGATGGCGTCGGCCAGCGACACGTTGCGCATGGCCAGCGGATGGCGGCGGCGGGTTTCGGAGTAACGCTTGATCAGCACCTCGTCGCGGCAGTCGAGGAAGATCAGGTGTACCTGCACGCCTGCGTCGGCGAGCTCGGACAGCACGCTGGGCATGATCTCGATGTCGTGCTCGCGGTTGCGCGCGTCCACGCCCACCGCGATGCGCGTCATGCGCTGGCCGCCGCGGTCTTCCAGCACGGCATTCACCAGCCGCGGCAGCAGGCTGGCCGGCAGGTTGTCCACGCAGTAGAACTCGAGGTCTTCCAGCGCGCGCAGGGCGACGGTCTTGCCGCCGCCGGACATGCCGGTGAGTACCGCCAGGTGCACGGCGTTGGCTCCGGCCTGGGCAATCACTGCGGTGTCGTCAGGGTCCACACACGTCACCATGGGGGCAGGCGGCGCATCTGGTGCGCCTGGCGGTCGATGAAGGTCTGCGCCGGATCGAAGCCCTTGCTCTTGAGCGCGTGGTTGCGCACCGCCGCCTCGACCAGCACGCCGAGGTTGCGCCCTGGTGCCACCGGGATGGTGATCATCGGCACGGGTACCTCGAACACCTCGCGATGCCCGATGTCGCCGGTGAGGCGGGTCAGTGCGTCGGTGTCCTCGCCGTCGCGCAGGGGCTTGAGGTGGATCACCAGGCGCAGGTACTTGGACGGCTTGACTGCGGTGTGGCCGAACATCTCGCGCACGTTGAGCACGCCCAGGCCACGTACCTCCAGCAGATCCTGCAGCAGTTCGGGGCAGGTGCCGTCGATCACGTCCGGCGCGATCAGGGTGAATTCGGTGGCGTCGTCGGCGACCAGCCGGTGGCCGCGGCTGATCAGCTCCAGCGCCAGCTCGCTCTTGCCTGAACCGGACTCGCCGGTGATCAGCACGCCGATCGAGAACACCTCCAGGAACACGCCGTGCAGGGTGATGCGCGGCGCCAGCATGCGCGCCAGGTGGTACTGCATCCAGGTCAGCAGTTCATGGCCGCGCTTGGCGCTGATCCACAGCGGGGTGTTGGTTTCCTCGGCCACTTCGCGCAGGTCCGAGGGCACCGTCTGGTCCTTGGTGACGATCAGCGCCACCGGCTGGTAGGCGGCGATCTTGTTGATCGCCTCCCAGCGCTGGCGCGAGTCGAGCTCGTCGAGGTACTTCAGCTCCTCGGTGCCGATGATCTGGATCTTGTTCGGGTAGATGACGTTGAGGTAGCCGACCAGCGAGGGGCGGCGCGTCTGCGTCACGCCGCGTTCCAGCACGCGGCCCTCGCCGCGCATGCCGGCCACCCAGCGCAGCGCCATGCGCTCATGCACGCCATCGAAGAGTTGTCGGGCAGTGAGCCGGTCCACGTCATGGGTCCTTTCGCCGGGCCGGCGGCCGCTGTGGCCGCCGGAGCGCAAGGGCCATTGTGCCAGCTTGTGCCGCGGCGGCGCAGCGTGCCCGGGTCGAACGTGCCCGGGTCGAAACGGGAGCGGCCCGCCGAAGGGGCGGGCCGCGGGTGGATCGTGCCGATGCAGGAGCGGCTCAGCCGTACAGGCGCTCGTCGCGGCGCACTTCGGCCTTGTGCTTGTCGCACACTTTCTCGCGGTGCCTGCGCAACTGGGTCACCAGCTTGTCGAACATCATGTCGATGGAGATGTACATGTCCGGCTCGAAGGCCTCGGCATGGAGCAGGGCGCCGGAGGAGGTATGCAACGTTCCTTCCGCCTTCTGTTGCAGCTTGTCCAGCGAGAGCACCACGGCCAGGCTGGTCAATCGGTCATCGAGGCGGGTGAGGCGGTCGAGCTGGTCGGTGACATGCGCGCGCATGGCTTCGGTGATATCGACGTGCTGGCCGCTGAGTTGGAATTGCATGTTGCGCCTCCTCTGGTACTGCCGCCTTCGCGGCGTGATTCGATGCGTCGGCCGGGCCGCATGCCCGGTGCGCATCCACAGTCATCTGGTGCTGCCCCTTCCGACGCCGTCGCCTCGCCAAGGTTCCGCGGCTGGCGCGAACCGTTCAGCCGGCGCGCTGGCGTTCGCTGGAGCTGGGTATGCGCAGGACCTCCCGGTATTTGGCGACGGTGCGGCGCGCCACCTGGATGCCCTTGCGGTGCAGTTCCTCGGCGAGCGCCTGGTCGGACAAGGGTTTGCGCGGGTCCTCCGCGTCGACGAGTTTGCGCAGCATGGCCTGGATCGCCGTGGACGAGGCGCTGCCGCCGTCCTCGGTGGACACGCCGCTGGAAAAGAAGTGCTTGAGCTCGAATGTACCGCGTGGCGTGTGGATGTATTTGCGCGTCGTCACACGGGAGATGGTCGACTCGTGCATGCCCACTTCCTCGGCCACCTCGCGCAGCACCAGCGGATGCATCGCCTCGGGGCCGTAGTCGAGGAACGCGCTCTGCCGCCGCACGATCGCCTCGGCCACCTTGAGCAGGGTCTCGGCCCGCGATTCCAGGCTCTTGATCAACCACCGCGCCTCCTGCAGCTGTCCGCGCATCCAGCTCGCGTCCTCGCCGCGGGCCTTGGCGATCAGGTTGCAATAGTGCTGGTTAAGGCCGAGTCGCGGCTGGCAATCGGCGTTCAGGCTGACTTTCCAGCGGTTGCCGTCCTTGTAGGCATACACGTCGGGTGCCACGTACTCGACCGGGGTGGCATCCATTGCGGCGCCGGGGCGCGGGTCGAGGCTGCGGATCAGCGCCGAGGCGGCGACCACGTCGTTTTCGTCCGCGCGCAGCTTGCGGGCGAGCTTGCCGACGTCGTTGCGGGCCAGCAGGTCCAGCTCGCCCTCGACGATGCGCAGGGCCAGCTCGCGCTGCGGGGTGGCGGCCGGGTCGAACTGCTCCAGTTGCACGCGCAGGCAGTCGCGCAGATCGCGGCTGGCCACGCCCACCGGGTCGAAGGTGGTCTGCACCCGGCGGCGCACCGCTTCGAGTTCCTCCTCGCTGACCTGCAGCGTGGCCGGCAGGGCCGCCAGCAGGGCTTCGGCGTTTTCGGTGAGGTAGCCGTCCGGATTGAGCGCGTCGATGATCACGGCGGCGATCACGCGCTGGCGCGGGTCGAAGCCGGACAGGTTCAGCTGCCACAGCAGGTGTTCGGCCAGCGTCTCGACGGCCGCGTTCTGCGGTTCGAAATCCTCGTCGCCGCGCGAGCCGCTGCCGCTGCCGACGCTGCTGCCGAGGGAGAAGTCCATCGGCCGCTCGCTGGCGCCGTCGCCGTCGGCCCATTCGGGTGCGTCGCCGGTGTCAGGCTCGTCGCCGGTGCTGCTCGACGTATGGCTGCCGCCTTCGGGCAGGTAGCTGCCTTCGGCTTCCTCGCCTTCCTCGGTCGATTCCGCTTCTTCGGCGAACTCCAGCAGCGGGTTGCCCTCGGCGATCTGGCGCAGTTCCGCCTCGAGCTCCAGCTGCGAGAGCTGCAGCAGGCGGATCGCCTGCTGCAACTGCGGCGTCAGGGTCAGCTGCTGATGGAGGCGGAACTGGAGTCCGGGTTTCATACCGACCGGGGGAGGTGGATCGCGACCCCATCCTAACCCCAGCCCGCGGGGTCGAACAGCCTTGCGGATCGGGATCGGCGCCCCGATAAACGACCAATGGCCACGTGCCGTCCGGGCGGCTCCGGCGGACTCAGAGGCGGAACTCGCGCCCCAGGTAGACCTCGCGCACCTTTTCGTCGGCCAGGATGTGCGCCGGGGTGCCGCGGGACAGCACCTCGCCCTCGTTGAGGATGTACGCGCGGTCGCAGATGCCCAGCGTCTCGCGCACGTTGTGGTCGGTGATCAGCACGCCGATGCCGCGTTCCTTGAGGTGGCGCACGATGCGCTGGATCTCGCCCACCGAGATCGGATCGACGCCGGCGAAGGGTTCGTCCAGCAGCATGTAGCGCGGCTGTGCGGCCAGCGCCCGGGCGATTTCCACCCGGCGCCGCTCGCCGCCGGACAGGCTGATGCCCTTCTGGTCGGCGATGTGGGCGATCTTCAGCTCTTCGAGCAGGTTTTCCTGCTCGGCGGCGCGCTCCCTGGCGCCCAATCCGTCGCGCAGCTCCAGCACCGCCATGATGTTGTCGGCCACGCTCAGGCGGCGGAATACCGACGGCTCCTGCGGCAGGTAACCGATGCCCAGCCTGGCGCGCGAGTGCATCGGCAGGCCGGTGATGTCCTGGCGGTCGAGCTTGATCGAGCCGGCGTCGGCCTCGATCAGGCCCACCACCATGTAGAAGCAGGTGGTCTTGCCGGCGCCGTTGGGGCCGAGCAGGCCCACCACCTCGCCCTGGCGGATGGAGAACCCGAAGTCGCGCACGACCTGGCGCGAGCGGAAACGCTTCTGGAGGCCTTCGGCAGAGAGCATCGATCAGGGCTGCTTGCTGCTGGCGGCCGGTGCCGGTGCGGCCGGCTTTTTCTTCGGCTGGAAGATCATGTGCACGGTGCCGGTGCCGCCGCTCTCGCCGGTCATCTGGCTGCTGGCGGTGTCGTAGGTGAGCTTGTCGCCGTGCGCTTCGCCGCGGCCCTGCTGCTTCACCGAGGCGTGGCCGGTGAGTACCGCGATGCCCTTGAGGTTGTCGTAGTCGATTGTGGCAGCGTCGCCCAGCATCCGGTTGCCGCTGTCGTCCAGCTGCTCGATGTGCGCCGGGCTGCCAGTGAGCACCACACGGCTGATCTGGCTCTGGGCGTCGAAGTAGACCTTGGCCAGCGTGCCGGTGGCCTTCAGCGTGCCCTGCCGGATCACCACGGAGCCCTTGAGCGTGCTGACCGTGTTGGGTTTCTGGAAGCCCTCGAAGTACTTGGCGTCGACCTTCATCGGCTGGTCGCGGTCGCCCTGCTTGGCGACGACCGGGGACAGGGCAAGCAGGCCGCAGGCGGCCAGCAGCCACCGGGCGCTAGCGTTTGCGCGGCGGGAACGTGACATGGACGTCATCGAGCAGCTCCAGGTGTTTGTCGGTGAGGTTGGCGCGCATGCCAACCCCGCTCATTGTAAGGGCGCCTTGCACCAGCCGCGCCGCGGCGGCGGTTTCCATCCGGTTGTCCTTCGGCCAGATGGTCAGGTCGGCGGTGTCGAGCCGGGCGGCGGCGGTGTCGGCGAAGGCGTCGCGGTGCATGTGCACCGGGCCGAGCAGCTTGAGCAGGTCGCCATCCTTGTCGACCCAGCCGTAGAGCGACTCGCCGCGCCAGTCCGGCACGTCCGTCTGATTCGACGGCAGATCGAACTGCGGCGAGTTGATGTATAGCGACTCGTCGCCCTCGCGCCGCTCCAGCTGCGGCGCTTTCACGTTGAAGGCCGGCAGGCCTGCGCGGTCATAGCTGGACAACTGGAAGTTGGTCAGCGTGTAGCCCGAGCGCGGTGGCCCGACGAAATCGTGCCGGCCCGGCGCCGGCGCGGTCCACCACAGCACCAGTTGGGTCAGCCCGGCCAGCAGGCCGATCACCACGATGCCGACGGACAGCCGGCGTTCGCGCAGCCAGGCAAGCCACTTCATTGCCAGCGCGCCAGTTCGGCGTCCGCCTTGCCCTGGGCAAGCAGCAGCAGGTCGCTGACCTCGCGCGCCGCACCCTCGCCGCCGGCGCGGCGGGTCTGCCAGTGCGCCCGCTCGACCACCCACGGATGGGCGTTGGCGGTGGCGATGGCCAGCCCGGCGATGCCCATCGGCGGCAGGTCGGGCAGGTCGTCGCCGGTGAAGGCGACCTGCCCGGGGGCGAGGTTGAGGGCGTCGAGCAGGTCGCGCAGACAGGCGCGCTTGTCGCCCTGGCCCTGGTAGACGTGGGTGATGCCCAGTTCCTCGGCGCGCAGCGCCACGGTGTGGCTGATCCGCGCGGTGATGATCGCCACGTGGATGCCGTGGGCCTGCAGGCGCTTGAGGCCCAGCCCGTCGTGCACGTGGAACACCTTGGTCTCGTGACCGTCCTCGCCGTAGTGCAGACGGCCGTCGGTCAGCGTGCCGTCCACGTCGAACGCGGCCAGACGGATATTTGCCGCGCGGGCGAGCAGGTCGGCGGGGAGGTTGGCGAGGTACGCGGTCACGGCAGTCGCATCGATGGGAAAGTGGGAGGGGCGGGCGGCACCGCGGCCACCCGGCGGCGTCAGACCACGCGGGCGCGCAGCAGGTCGTGGATGTTCAGCGCGCCCACTACGCGATGCTCCTGATCGACCACGATCAGCGCGTGGATCTGGTGCTTCTCCATCAACTGGGCGGCTTCCACGGCCAGCTTGTCGGCGGTGATGGTCTTGGGCGTGCGGCTCATCAGGCTGGCGACCGAGGCGCCGCGCAAATCCACGCCGTCGTCGTCCAGCGCGCGGCGCAGGTCACCGTCGGTGAACACACCGAGCAGGCGGTCGTGTTCGTCGACCACGGCGGTCATGCCCAGGTGCTTGCGGGTCATTTCCATCAGCGCCCGGGTCAGGCTGGCCCCGGGGCCGACGCGCGGCACCTCGTCGCCGCCGTGCATCACGTCGCTGATGTGCAGCAGCAGGCGCCGGCCGAGGCTGCCGGCCGGATGCGAGCGGGCGAAATCGTCGGCGGTGAAGCCGCGCGCTTCCAGCAGCGCGATCGCCAGCGCGTCGCCGAGCACCAGCGCCGCCGTGGTGCTGGCGGTTGGCGCCAGACCGAGCGGACAGGCCTCGCTGGAGACGCTGGCGTCCAGATGCACGTCGGCCTGGCCGGCCAGCGAGGAGCGCGGGTTGCCGGTGATCGCGATCAGCGGAATGCCCTGGCGCTTGATCACCGGCAGGATGAACAGCAGCTCGTCGGTTTCCCCGGAGTTGGACAGCGCCAGCACCACGTCCTGCGGCAGGATCATGCCCAGGTCGCCGTGGCTGGCCTCGCCCGGATGCACGAAGAACGCCGGCGTGCCGGTGGAGGCGAGGGTGGCGGCGATCTTGCGCCCGATGTGGCCGGACTTGCCCATGCCGCTGACCACCAGCCGCCCCTGGCAGCCGAGGATCAGCCGGCAGGCCTGCACGAAGCCGCCGTCGACCCGCGGCTCCAGCGCCCGGATCGCGGCGGCCTCGGTCGCGATGACCGTGCGTGCGCTGCGGGCGATGGCATCGGGATCGACGCAGATTTCGGCAGATGGGGCGATGCGTGCGTTCATGGGTCCTTCGGCGGCGGCGCCAGGATGCGGAGGCGGGAGGAAGTCCACGGGATAGCTTTGCAGCCGCTGGCTGAATGATGTCCCGTCATTTCTGAGCCAGCGACTTTCCATTACCATGGCCGACTTGCAGTTTACCTTCATATGACAGCGCGTTGGACGCCGCCCGCCGGGCGACTCCGTACCGGCGACGCCCTCCTTGCAGTGGATTTTCCGATGGACGCAGAGCGCATCCAGGCTTTGATCGAGAGCGGCTTGCCCGGTGCCCGGGCGGACGTGCGTGGCGCCGACGGCGTGCATTTCGAGGCGACCGTGGTGGCCGAGCAGTTTGCCGGCAAGCTGCCGCTGGCCCGCCATCGACTGGTCTATGCCACGCTCGGCGACCTGATGGGCGGCGCCATCCATGCGCTGGCGCTGAAAACCCTCACTCCCGCGGAAGCCGCCGCGCGCGCCTGATCGCGCCGCCCGCCGCTCCGACTTTTCCGAAGGACCTCCATGGCCAAGATCCTCATCAGCGGCGGGCAGCCGCTCAACGGCGAAGTCGGCATCTCCGGCGCCAAGAACGCCGTGCTGCCGATCCTCGCCTCCTGCCTGCTGGCGGACGAGCCGGTCACCATTTCCAATGTGCCGCACCTGCACGACGTCACCACCACCATGGAGCTGCTCGGCCAGATGGGCGTGCAGCTGGTGCTGGACGACCGCATGAAGATCCACGTCGATCCGCGTCCGGCCGACCGCTACTTCGCCCCGTACGAGCTGGTGAAGACCATGCGTGCCTCGATCCTGGTGCTCGGCCCGCTGGTGGCCCGCTTCGGCCAGGCCGAGGTCTCGCTGCCCGGCGGCTGCCAGATCGGCTCGCGTCCGGTCGACCAGCACATCCGCGGGCTGCAGGCGCTGGGCGCCGAGATCGTGGTGGAGAACGGCTACATCAAGGCGCGCGCCAGGCGGCTCAAGGGCGCGCGCATCTCGATGGACATCGTCACCGTCACCGGTACCGAGAACATCATGATGGCGGCGACCCTGGCGCAGGGCACCACCATCATCGAGAACGCTGCGCAGGAGCCGGAGGTGGTCGATCTGGCCCACTGCCTCAACGCGATGGGCGCGCAGATCGAGGGCGCCGGCACCGCCACCATGGTGGTCCATGGCGTGGAGCGCCTGCACGGCGCCGAGTACGAGGTGCTGCCCGATCGCATCGAGACCGGCACCTTCCTGGTCGGTGCGGCGATGACCGGCGGCAAGGTGCGCACCCGCGGTGCCCGCGCCGACACCATGGAATCGGTGCTGGCCAAGCTGGAGGAGGCCGGCGCCCACGTCTCCACCGGCGAAGGCTGGATCGAACTGGACATGCGGGGCCGCCGGCCAAAGGCCGTCAACATCACCACCGCGCCATATCCGGCGTTCCCCACCGACATGCAGGCGCAGTTCACCGCGCTCAACTGCGTGGCCGAGGGCGTGGGCGTGATCACCGAGACAGTGTTCGAGAACCGCTTCATGCATGCGCACGAGCTGCAGCGCCTGGGCGCGGACATCCGGCTGGAAGGCAACGCGGCGATCATCCAGGGCGTGCCCAAGATGAGCGGCGCGCCGATCATGGCCACCGACCTGCGCGCCTCCGCCTGTCTGGTGCTGGCCGGCCTGGTCGCCGAGGGCGACACCACGGTGGACCGCGTATACCACATCGATCGCGGCTACGAGAACATCGAGGAAAAGCTCGGCGTGCTCGGCGCGAAGATCCGTCGCCTGCCGAACTGAGGCGCGGGACTCGGGACTCGGGACTCGGGACTCGGGACCCGGGACCCGGGACGGACCATTTTCTGGGCCATCCGATCCCTTGGGGCAGCTTCGAGCAGGCCTTCGCCCGTCATCCCGGCGTTCGCTCACACGCGGTGCGGAACGCTCTCATTCCAGCCGCCTGTCGACGCCCGCCTCTTTCCCTGGGAGGGAGAAGGAGTGCGCCGCGCAATGTTTCTGAACAATCCCCGATCTTCCCGCGTTCGCTGAAGATGTCGGCTGGTCGAGGCCTCGCTCAGGGCGAACGGAAGCTCACCAGCTGCAGCGTGAGATGGTCGCCGTCGCCTTGGGCCAGCTTCACCGGCAGCGGGAATTTCGCCGGCACGTACCAGGCACTGAACGGTTTGTCGGCATCGGTGCGGGTGATGCGTTCTGCCTTGAATTCGCCGGCCGGCACCGAGACCGGCTCGGTCGCCTGCACCGCGTACTGCTGCTGCTCGACGCGCTGTTTCACGCCCACCGGCAGCACCACGCTCTTGCGCCCTTCGCGCAGCGCCAGGCCGAGCGCCAGCGGCAGGGTGTTGCGGTCGACCATGCCCGGCGCACTGGCGTAGCGGATCGGTCCCTTGCCCTCGTCCACGGTCACCCGACCGGCAGCCCAGTCGACCTCGAGGTGGCGATGTTTCTGCTTGATCGCCGCGTTCATGCGGTAGTCGTAGGTCAGCGTCTCGGGCGCGTCGTCGTGCCAGCGGAAGCGGGTGGTCTCGTCCGAGCTGGCGCCCAGCAGCGCGGCCAGGCCGGCGGTGCCGCGGGTCCAGTTGCGGTAGGCGTAGGTGTCGCCGCCCGCTGCGCTGAGGGTGATGGTCGCCTCGCCGATCGTCTCGCCGTCGCGCTGCACCTGGTAGGTGGCGGTGAACGGCGCCGGTGCGCTGGCTGCCGCGGCCGGCGGCACGATGCCAATCAGGAGCAGGCCGGCCAGCAGCGCGCCGGCGGAGCGGGAGAAGCGGGTGTGCAGGAGGTCAGTCATGCGGCCCGAGTCTACCGGCCGCGCCTGAACCGGCCGTGGCGCGCGGGCGGATGTCACGCCTCGTGTTCAGCGCGTCAAGGCGTGGTCGCACCACTGCAGCGGGGCGTCCAGCGGCACGCCGTCCAGCCACACCCGGCCGTCGCGCAGCGCGAGGCGCCCCTGCGCGATGTGCGACACCACCGCCGGCAGCAGCCGGTGTTCGTGGGCCAATAGGCGTGCCGCCAGCGTCTGCTCGTCGTCGTCCGGCGCGATGGCGATGCGCGCCTGCGCGATCACCGGCCCGCCGTCGAGTTCGGCGGTGACGTAGTGCACGCTGGCGCCGTGCTCGGCGTCGCCGGCGGCGAGCGCGCGGCGATGCGTGTGCAGGCCGCGGTACCTGGGCAGCAGCGAGGGATGGATGTTGATCATTCGGCCGACCCACGGCGCGAGTGCCGCACCGTCGATGATGCGCATGAAGCCGGCCAGCACCAGCAGCTCGGCGCCGGACTGGCCGACGCGTTCGAACAGGGCATGGTCGAAGGCGGCACGGTCGGGGTAGTCGTGCGGAGACAGCGCGAGCGTGGGCACGCCGGCGTCGCGCGCCAGCGCCAGCGCGCCGGCGTCGGCCTTGTCGCTGCCCACCAGCACGAACTCCACCGGCAGCGCGCCGCGCGCGCGCGCCTCCAGCAGGGCGGCAAAGTTGCTGCCGCGCCCGGAAGCGAGCACGGCGATGCGCAGGGGGGAGGACGGCAGCTCGGACATGGTCATCACACGGGAGGCGCGCACCGGACGAGGCGACGAGGGCGTTGCGCAGACGGTCCGTCTCTCACTCCTCGCACCTCGCTCCTCACTCACTCCTCACTGCTTCAGCCGATATGCACGCGCTCGTCGCCGCGCGCGGCCACGACTTCGCCGATCACCCAGGTCGCCAGACCATGCTGTTCCAGCAGCGCCGCGGCGGCACGGACCGCCGACGGCGGCAGGATCACGGTGAAGCCGACGCCGCAGTTGAAGGTGCGCCACATTTCCTCGCGCGCCACGTTGCCTTCGCGCATCAGCCACTCGAATACCGGTGGCAGCACGATCGACGAGGCTTCCAGCGCCAGGCCGAGGCCTTCCGGCACCACGCGGATGACGTTTTCCTTCAGCCCGCCGCCGGTGATGTGCGCCATGCCGTGGATCTGGCCGGCGTGCTCGCGCAGCAGGGCCAGCATGGGTTTGACGTAGATCGTGGTGGGCGCCATCAGGGCGTCGGCCAGGGTGACGCCGCCCAGGTCCAGCTCGAGCGGGTTGCCCGCGCGCTGGAGGATCCTGCGGATCAGCGAATAGCCGTTGGAATGCGGACCGGAGGACGCCACGCCCAGCACCAGGTCGCCGGCCACGATGGCGTCGCCGTTCATCAGGTCGGCCTTTTCCACCGCGCCGACGGTGAAGCCGGCCAGGTCGTACTCGCCCGGCGGGTACATGTCGGGCATCTCGGCCGTCTCGCCGCCGATCAGCGCGCAGCCGGCCAGTTCGCAGCCCCGGGCGATGCCGCCGACCACGGCCACCGTGGCGTCCACGTCCAGCTTGCCGGTGGCGAAGTAGTCGAGGAAGAACAGCGGCTCGGCACCCTGCACCAGCACGTCGTTCACGCACATGCCGACCAGGTCGATGCCGATGGTGTCGTGGCGGCCCAGCGCCTGCGCCAGCTTGAGCTTGGTGCCCACGCCGTCGGTGCCGGAGACCAGCACCGGCTCGCGGTAGCGGGTGCCCAGGTTGAACAGGCCGCCGAAGCCGCCCAGCCCGCCCATCACCTCCGGCCGGAAGGTGCGCCTGACCAGCGGCTTGATGCGTTCGACCACGGCGTTGCCGGCGTCGATATCCACGCCGGCGGCGCGGTAGGTGAGGGCGTCGGACATGGTTGCAACCCGCGTCGATAAACGTCCAATGATAGACGCTGGGGACCGGATTGGGCAGACTTCCGGGACGCTTTCAAGGATGTCGCCCCGCCCATGCGCCTGCTTCGCCTGCTGCCGGTCCTGTTCGTGCTCAGCCTGATCGGGCTGTCGTCCGCCCACGCGCAGGGCGTGCCCACTTCGCCCTACACGGTGACCCTGCCGGTGACCGATACCGGCGAGGCGCAGCGCGACGCCACCTTCACCAACGCGCTGGGCCAGGTGCTGGCGCGCGTCGCCGGCGGCCAGGACCTGCGCGGCAAGCCCGGCTACGACGATGCCATCAAGAGTGCCAGCGGGCTGGTGAGCAACTTCCAGTACCTGCGTGTGGGCGACGGCCTGGCCCTGCAGGTCACCTTCGACCGTGGCGCGGTGAACCACCTGATCGGCCAGCTCGGCGCGCCGGCCGCGGGCGTCAAACCGCCCGTGCTGCTGCTGGTGCAGGGCACCGACGGCAGACTGCTCGGCGGCGACTCGCTGGACGCGCTGGCCAAATCCGCCGCGGCACAGGGCTATGGGGTGGTCTACCCCGATCCCACCCGGCCGCCGCCGCTCGATCGCGTGGCCGCGGTCGATCCGGTGGCCATGGCCGACCTCACCGCGCGCTACAAGACCGGCCTGGTGCTGATCGGACGGCTGCATCCGGGCCGCGTCGACTGGACCCTGGTCTCCGGCGGCGTGGCGCAGAGCTGGAGCGGCACCGGTGCCACCGAGGACGCGATGTTCGCGGTCGCCGGCGGCGCGATGGCCGCGAGGGTGGGCAAGCAGCTCAACGTGATCGGTGCCGGCAGCAGCGAGGGCCTGCTGTGGGTCGAGGGCGTGCGCTCGGCGATGGACTACGCGCAGCTGCTCAACCTGCTGCGCAACGATCCGGCGGTGCGCAAGGTAGGCACGGTGGGCGCCAGGGACGACGGCGTGCTGCTGCAGGTGACCTCGGCGCTGCCGATCGACGCGCTGGCATCCAACCTCGCCGCCGGCGGTCGATTGCTGCAGGCGCCGGCGGCGCACGCCGGCGCGGACGCCAGCCTGCGCTGGCTGCACTGAATGCGCCCGCTGCGATCGACTGGGCGCGCACCCGGAGTACGGCGATGAATGCCCAGGAATCCCGCCGCTGGCAACTGCTCGCCATCGTCGCCGTCATCGGCTACCTGACCTATCTGCTGGCGCCGGTGCTGATGCCGTTCGCGATGGCCGGCATGCTGGCCTACCTCGGCGATCCGCTGGCCGACCGGCTGGAGCGGCTCGGTCTCGGCCGCACGCTGGCGGTCACCATCGTGTTCGTGGTGATCGTGCTGCTCACCGTGGGTGCGCTGCTGCTGCTGATCCCGCTGATCTCGCACCAGGTCGACAGCCTCATCCAGAACCTGCCGCGCTATGGCGAGTGGATCCGCGACACCGCCGTGCCGTGGCTGCAGGCCAAGCTGCGGCTGGACCCGCACACCTTCGAAATCGGCCGCGTGATGGACGCGGTGAAGGAGCACATCGGCTCCATCGGCAGCGTGATCGGCAAGCTTTCGCGCTCCGGCGTGGGCGTGCTGATGTGGATGACCAACCTGGTGCTGATCCCGGTGGTGGCGTTCTACCTGCTGCGCGACTGGGACCGGCTGGTGGCCTGGGTCGACACCATGCTGCCGCGCTCGATCGAGCCGACCGTGGCGCATCTGGCGCGCGAGTCGGACAAGGTGCTCGGCGCCTTCGTGCGCGGCCAGCTGCTGGTGATGCTGGCGCTGGGCATGTTCTACGGCGCCGGGCTGGCGCTGGTCGGGCTGTCGGTGGGGCCGCTGATCGGCATGGTCGCCGGCCTGCTCAGCTTCGTGCCGTACCTGGGCTTCATCATCGGCTTCGGCGCCGCGGTGATCGCGGTGCTGGTGCAGTACGGCGACTGGGCGCACCTGCTGCTGGTGTGCGGCGTGTTCGTGATCGGCCAGCTGCTGGAAGGCTACGTGTTGGTGCCCAGGCTGGTCGGCGGCAAGATCGGCCTGCATCCGGTGGCGGTGATCTTCGCGGTGCTGGCCGGCGGCTACCTGTTCGGCTTCCTCGGCGTGCTGCTGGCGCTGCCGGCGGCCTCGGTGATCCTGGTGCTGCTGCGCTACCTCACCGAGCGCTACCGCCTGAGCGAGTTGTACACCGGTACCGGGCCGGCCGATCCCGGCATTGCCGGGGTCGAGGTCACCGTGACCTCCGTCGAGGGCGAAGTCCGCAGCGAAGCGCATCGGCCGGCGTCGGGCGACCAAAACGGCCCTCCGCCGGCCGCGCCATGACCGTCCAGCTTCCGCTTGCCCTGCGCTGGCCGCGCCGCCAGCGGTTCGAGCATTTCCACGCCGGTGCGCACAACGCCGCCGCGCTGGCCGCGCTGCAGGCGCTGGCCGGCGTGCCCGGATCGCCCTGGGTCTACCTGCACGGGCCGACCGGAAGCGGCCGCAGCCATCTGCTGCTCGCCGCGGCACAGGCGGCCAGCGCCGCCGGCCGTCGCGTGCAGTACCTGCCGCTGGCCACCCTGGCCGATCGCGCGGCCGCCCTGCGCGGCGTGGCCGGCAGCGAGTGGCTGGCGCTGGACGACCTGGGGACACTGGCCGGCGAACGCGAGGCCGAGCACGCGCTGTTCGACCTCTACAACCGCACCCGCGCCGACGGCGGCGCCATGCTGTTCGCGGCGGCCGCGACTCCTGCCGACCTCGGCATCGCCCTGCCGGACCTGCGCTCGCGCCTGGGCGCCTGCACCCAGTTCGCGCTCAAGCCGCTGGACGATGACGAGCGCCGCCACGTGCTGAAGGCGCAGGCGGCCGCCCGCGGCATCGAGCTGGACGAACCCGTGCTGGACTGGCTGTTCGCCCGCTACGCCCGCGACCTGGACGCGTTGCTGGACTTGCTCGATCGGCTCGACCAGGCCTCGCTCGCCGCGCAGCGGCGCATCACGGTGCCGTTCCTGCGGGGTTTTCTGCGGCAGGGGAATGTCCACTGAGGTCTTTTAACCAGGGAGGCGCTGTCATGCTGAAGCACTTGCTGCCGGTTCTCTGCTCAGGCCTTGAGCAGCGCCGGCGTCGCCTGCTGACCGATGGCGTCGACCATCGCCCTGGCCACGTTGAGGTTGCCGGCGATCAGGTTGCCGCTGGTGGGGATACCGTCGCGGCCGGCGAAGTCGCAGTAGCGGCCGCCCGCCTCGTGCACCAGCAGCACGCCGGCGGCCATGTCCCAGGGCTTGAGGCCGATCTCGAAGTAGCCGTCGTAGCGGCCGGCGGCGGTATAGGCCAGGTCCAGCGCGGCCGAACCGGAACGACGGATGTCCTCGGCCTGGCCGAGGATCGCACGGGTCATGTCCAGCTGCGGGGTGAGATGCGCGCGCTGGCGGTAGGGGAAGCCGGTGGCGATCATCGCGCCGCCCAGGTTCTCGCGCTTGCTCACGCGCATGCGCCGATCGTTGAGGAACGCGCCGTCGCCCTTGCTGGCGGTGTACAGCTCGTCGCGCAGCGGATCGAACACCACGCCATGCACCGGCACGCCCTTTTCGAGCAGGGCGATGGAGACGGAAAAGTGCGGGATGCCGCGCAGGTAATTGTGGGTGCCGTCGAGCGGGTCGATCACCCACTGCAGCGGCCCCTTGCCGATGGCGCCGCTTTCCTCGCCGAGGATGGCGTGGTCGGGGTAGGCGCGGCGCAGCTCCTTGATGATCTCCGCCTCGGCCAGCTTGTCGACCTCGGAGACGAAGTCCAGCTGCTGCTTCTCGACGACGTTCAACCCGTCGATGCGGTTCATGTAGCGCAGGATGATGTTTCCTGCAGCGCGCGCGGCGCGCGCCGCGATGGTGACGGCGGGTCTTGGCATGGCTTCGGCTTTGTGAAAAGAGCGGGGCAGGCGGCCGTGGATTCTAGCAGAGGCGGTCGCCGCCGACAGGTCGCGGCACGCGTTCTGCCCAGGGAAGTGGGCCTGGGGAAGGGCGGGACGCCATCTCGACTATCCTTGGCGCCCGTTTTTTGTCCGGATGGCTCCGCATGAGCGCCCTCGATCTCACCCCGCTGTTCCGCTTCGTGCTGGTGCGTACCTCGCATCCGGGCAACATCGGCAGCGCCGCGCGGGCGATCCGCACGATGGGCTTCACCCGGCTGAGCCTGGTGGCGCCGCACCGTTTTCCCGACCCCGAGGCGTCGGCGCTGGCCGCCGGCGCCGATGACGTGCTGGCGTCCGCGCCGGTGCACGGCGGGCTGGTCGACGCGCTGGCCGGCAGCACCTTCGCGCTGGGCCTTTCCGCGCGCCGGCGCGGTGTCAATCTGCCCGAGCTCAGCCCGCGCGAAGGCGTGGCGCAGGCGCTGGCCGCGGCCGCCCGCGGCGGGCAGGTGGCACTGGTGTTCGGCAACGAGCGCACCGGTCTGGAGAACGAGGAACTGGCCCGCTGCCACGCGATGGTGCGCATTCCCAGCGTGGAGGATTTCAGCTCGCTCAATCTCTCCCAGGCGGTGCAGGTGATGGCCTACGAACTGCGCCTGGCGCTGCTCGGCGACGAGTTGCCCGAGGCGCCGCCGCTGCACGAGGAGCCGCCGGCCGATGCGGAGCAGATGGAGCGCTTCTACGAGCACCTGGCGCAGATGCTGGACGACATCGACTTCCACAAGGGCCGCACGCCGACCACGATCATGCTCAGGCTGCGCAAGCTGTTCCAGCGCGCGCAGATGAGCGAGCGCGAGCTGCGCATGCTGCACGGCATCCTGGCGGACGCCCAGCGCATGGCATCGCTGGCCGGGAAAAACACGCCTCCCCGCCGGTAGGAGCGCACCCTGTGCACGAGCGGCCTCGCGCCTTGTCGCAGCATCCATCGCCCACGAGGTGGGCTCCTATGGCGGGTGATCGGTAGGAGCGCACCCTGTGCGCGAACGGCCTCGCGCTTCGTTGCTGCATTTATCGCGCGCAGGGCGCGCTCCTGCCAGGGCCGTTCGCCATCGGCTCAGCCGCCGCGCGTGGCCTCGTCGTCGGCGTTGTCCGGCGCGGCCGCGCGGGACACCAGCAGCTTGTCGATGCGCGCGCCGTCCAGGTCCACCACCTCGAAGCGCACGCCGCGCCAGGCGAACACCTCGCCCACCTGCGGGATGTGCCCCAGCGCGGTCATCACCATGCCGGCGACGGTGCGGAAATCGTGCGCGTCCTCGCCGGGCAGCTCGCCCACGCGCAGCAGCTCGCGCAGGTCGTCGGTGGACAGCGTGCCGTCCACCAGCCAGCTGCCGTCCTCGCGCTTGACGATCGGCGAGTGTTCCTCGCCGGCGCTGCCGTGGCCGAGCTGGGCCACGCCGACCACCGCCGAGAGCAGGTCGTTGATGGTGACCACGCCCTCGATGTCGCCGTATTCGTCCACCACCAGCGCCATCGGCGTCTCGGCGTCGCGGAATTCCTCCAGCAGGTCGAGCGCGCGCCCGGTGGCCGGCACGAAGAGCGGCCTGGACAGATGCCGGAACAGGTCCGGCATGCCCTGGCCGAGGTCGCCCAGCAGGCTCTTCACCTCCACCACGCCCACGATGTCGCTCTCGTCGCCGCGGTACACCGGATAGCGCGAGTACGGCGTCTCGCGCAGCACCTGCAGGTTCTCCGCCAGCGGCGCGGCGATGTCCAGCCAGGCGATGCGCCGGCGCGGGGTCATCACGCTGTCCACCGAGCGGTCGCCCAGGCGCAGCACGCGGTTGACCATGTTGTGCTCGTCGGCATCCAGCACGCCCTGTTCGGCACTCTCGGCCACCAGCAGGCGGATCTCCTCCTCGGTCACCGCGCTGTTGCCCCTGTCGGTCACGCGCAGCAGCTTCAGCACCAGTGAACTGCTCGCATTGAGCAGCCACACGAACGGCGCGCAGATCCGCGAGAGCACCAGCATCGGCATGCCGACCACCATCGAGGCGGTCTCCGGTGCGGCCAGCGCGAGGCGCTTGGGCACCAGTTCGCCGAACACGATCTGGATGAACGAGATCGCCACGAAGCCCAGCGTGAAACCCAGCGCGTGGGCGTACGGCTCCAGCCAGGCGATCCCGTCGCGATGCAGCGCATCGGCAATGTGGCCGCCCAGCGCATCGCCGGCCAGCGCGCCGGTGAGCAGCATCACCACGGTAATGCCCACCTGCACAGTGGAAAGGAAACGCTCCGGCGCCTCGGCCTGGCCCAGCGCCACGCGGGCGCGGCGGCTGCGGTCGCCCAGATGCCTGAGCCGGCTCTTGCGCGAGGCCACCAGCGCCATTTCCGACAGCGCGAAGAACCCGTTGCACAGCGAGAGCACGAAGACGAGCGCGATTTCGGTCAGCATCGCGCGGGCTGGAACTGGATGGCCATGGGCGAGAAGTGTAGGGCGCTGGCGTGCAATACCACGCTAGAGATTGTCGCCTTCCGCGGCGATCGCCCGTTCCAGCTGGTCGCCGAGCGTGCCCAGCTCCGCGATCACCCGCTCCAGCTCGGCCGCATCGAGCACGTCGTAGGGGCGGTTCTCGCACAGGTGCAGGTAGGGCGAGCCGTCCAGGTCGGTGACCGCGAGGAAGCCGGTGCGCTGCTCCCAGTTGAAGCGCAGCGCGCGCTTCGCATCGATCCCCGAGAGCGGCCCGATCGGCGTCGAAATGCGCAGGTAGCGGCGGTCCGATTCGCCCTCCAGCTCGGCCAGGTAGATGCCCTGCTGGCGCCCGCTGGCGACGTCGAGGTCGAAGCTGATCAGGTACGGATCGTTGTGGCGCAGCGCGTGCTTGGCGCCGAGATGCGAGCGGACGGCTTCGAAGTGACGCATGGCAGGGGCTTCCGTGGCAGGCTTGGAGTTCGTTCTACTTTGACACGACTGCATGATCACGTCGCGTGAGCCCCTGACCGAGGCGCAGCAGCGCATCTACGCCGCCATCGCGGCGATTCCGCCCGGCCGCGTGGCCAGCTACGGCGCCATCGCGGCACGTGCGGGGCTGCCCGGCCGGGCACGGCTGGTCGGCCGCTTGCTTGGCGAAGTGCCGGATGACATCGAGCTGCCGTGGTTCCGCGTGCTGCGCGCCAGCGGGCACATCGCGATGCCGCCGGGCAGCCGCGGATTCCGCGAGCAGGCGCGCCGGCTGAAGGCCGAGGGCGTGGAGGTGGTGAACGGCCGCGTGCCGCTGTCGCGGTTCGGGCTGGACGCCGACCTGGACCGCGCCGTGTGGGGCATGCCCGGCTTCTGAGATCGACCGGCGCCGATGCCGCAGGCATGGTTGCACCGGCAGGCGAGGGCGGGGCGTTTGTTACCATCTGCCGGATGCCTTCCTCCCCGCTCCACATCCTGCAAAGCGTTTTCGGTTACGCCAGCTTCCGCGGTCCGCAGCAGGCCATCGTCGAGCAGGTGATCGAGGGCGGCGACGCGCTCGTGCTGATGCCCACCGGCGGCGGCAAGTCGCTGTGCTACCAGATTCCCGCCATCGTGCGGCAGGGCACCGGCATCGTCGTCTCGCCGCTGATCGCGCTGATGCAGGATCAGGTCGATGCCCTGCACGAAGCGGGCGTGGCCGCGGCCTATCTCAACTCCAGCCAGGACAACGACACCCAGCGCGAGGTCGAGCGTCAGCTGATGGCCGGCGAGCTGGACATGCTCTACGTGGCGCCCGAGCGATTGCTCACGCCGCGCCTGCTGGGCCTGCTCGAACGCACCGAGGTGGCGCTGTTCGCCATCGACGAGGCGCACTGCGTGTCGCAGTGGGGCCACGACTTCCGCCCGGAATACCGCGAGCTGGCGGTGCTGCACGAGCGTTTCCCGCAGGTGCCGCGCATCGCGCTCACCGCCACCGCCGACCCGCGCACCCGCGAGGAAATCGTCGAGCGCCTGGCGCTGCAGCAGGCACGGCAGTTCGTCTCCAGCTTCGACCGGCCCAACATCGGCTACCGCGTCAGCCTCAAGCACAACCCGCGCACGCAGCTGATGCAGTTCCTCGACGGCCATCGCGGCGAGTCCGGCATCGTGTATGCGCTGAGCCGCAAGAAGGTCGACGACACCGCCAGCTGGCTGGCCGAAGCCGGCTTCGAGGCGCTGCCGTACCACGCCGGCCTCGATGCCGCCGTGCGCGCGAAGAACCAGCAGCGCTTCCTGCGCGAGGACGGCGTGGTGATGGTTGCCACCGTCGCCTTCGGCATGGGCATCGACAAACCCGACGTGCGCTTCGTCGCCCACCTGGACCTGCCGCGCTCGATGGAGGGCTACTACCAGGAAACCGGCCGCGCCGGCCGCGACGGCCTGCCCGCCGAGGCGTGGATGATCTACGGCCTGGCCGACGTGGTGACGATGAGCCAGATGATCGCCCAGTCCGAATCGGCCGACGAGCGCAAGCGCATCGAGCGGCAGAAGCTGGAATCGCTGCTGGCCTACGCCGAGGCCACGCGCTGCCGGCGCGAGCTGTTGCTGGGGGCGTTCGGCGAGCCCTACCAGGGGCCGTGCGGCAACTGCGACAACTGCGTCGCCCCGCCGAAAACCTGGGACGCCACCGTGCCGGCGCAGAAGGCACTGTCGGCGGTGTACCGCAGCGGCCAGCGCTACGGCTCCGGCCACGTCATCGACATCCTGCGCGGCATCGACGGCGAGCGCGTCAGCCAACTCGGCCACGACAAGCTCACCACCTTCGGCGTCGGCGCCGACATGGACGAGAAAGCCTGGCGCTCGGTGTTCCGCCAGCTGCTTGCCGCGGGATTGCTGGCCACCGATCCGGACGGCTACGGCACGTTGCGCCTCACCGCCGCCAGCCGTGCCGTACTCACCGGCGGCCAGCGCGTGCTGCTGCGCGAAGATGCGCGCCCCGTGCGCAGCGCCCGCCGCCGCCGCGACAGCCAGATCGTCACCGGCGCCAGCATCGGCATCGAGGCCTACGAGCAACCGCTGTGGGATGCCCTGCGCGCCACCCGCTCGCAGCTGGCCAAGCAGCACGGCGTGCCGCCCTACGTGGTGTTCCACGACGCCACCCTGCTGGCGATGCTGCGCGCCATGCCCGCCAACGAGGACGAACTGGCCTCGATCAGCGGCGTGGGCGAAGCCAAGCTCAAACGCTACGGCCGCGACTTCCTTGCGGTGATCAACGCGGCCGAGTAAGCGATTCACACTACGCCCGTATCGCGCCGGCTTTTCCAGGAGGAGCGCCAGCCCGGCTGAAGGGTCGCGCCTGTGCCTCGAGCCAGGCGATGCTGGATGAACTGCAGGTGCAGCAGCGTCGCGAGGGCGACCAGCTGATCCTGGAGGTGGCCCGACACAGCGGCACGCACCTCAACCTGTTCGGCAGCTCCTACCGCTCGCTCGAACTCGACGTGCAGCTGCCGGCGAGCATGCCGGTGACGCTGTCGATGGGTTCGGGGGATGCCCACGTCAGCGGCCTGCAGCAGCTGGCTGCGCAGGTCGGCTCGGGCGACCTGCATGTCACCCGGATCGCCGGCCGCCTCGCCGCCAGCGTGGGTTCGGGCGACATCGATGCCAGCGACGTGGGCAGCCTGGCACTGGGCTCGGTGGGCTCGGGCGACGCCCGCGTGAGCGGCGTCCGTGGCGATGCAACGGTCGGCAGCGTGGGCTCGGGCGACGTCACGCTCAAGCAGGTCGGCGGCAGCGTGCACGTCGACACGATCGGCTCGGGCGACCTGGAGGTGCGCGACGTGGGCGGCGACCTGTCGCTGGGTGCCAAGGGCAGCGGCGACGTCGGCTACCGCGGCGTCAAGGGCAAGGTCAGTGTGCCGCGCGACGACGACTGATTGTAGGAGCGCACCCAGTGCGCGATGGCCTCAGCGCCCGGCCGGAGCCAAAGGCCGCCGCACGCCGGATGCAACGGCGCGAATCAGAGGCTGAGAAAAATTCGCCCGCCGTAGCGAGAGCGCCGCCAAGCGTTCGTGACAAGGTGCGTTGGGGGCAAATCCGGGGAGTTTGGTGAACCAAATGACCCGGATTTGCCCGCAGCGCGCCGCCGGCACGGACGTTTGGCGGCGGTCGCAGTAGGCGGGCGATTTTTTCTCAGCCTCTCAGCCCAGCCAGCGCCACGCCAGGTAGACCAGCGGCGCACACACCAGCAGGAACGGGATCGACACCCGGTGAAACAGCCGCAGCCCGTGCGGCTGTTTCGCCAGGCGCAGCGCGATCAGGTTGGCCAGCGAGCCGATCACCAACCCGTAGCCGCCCACGTTGGCGGCCACCGCCAGCGCGATCGGGTCGCTGGCACGATCGAGCAGCAACACGGTGGCCGGCACGTTGCTGATCACCTGCGAAGCGAGCAAGCCGCCGAGGAACACGGTGAGCGGCTGGCGGAAGTCGAAGTGATCCAGCGCCCGGTCGATGAAGCCCAGCTCGGCGAAATGTCCCAGCCCGAGGAAGATCGCGGCAAAGGTCGCCAGCAGCGCCCAGTCGACCCGGCGCAGGCTGTCGCGGGCGATCAGCGCGAACGGAATCAGCAGCCCCAGCGCGCCTTCCAGCGCCAGGCCGTGTTCCATCATCACCACCATCGAGGCCAGCGCCAGCAGCGACATCGCGGCCAGCCGCGGGTCGATGCGGCGGTGGTTCAGCGCCGCGGCATCCAGCGTGACGCGACCCTTCGGCAGCCACGCCAGGGTGAGTGCGGCCACCAGCGAGAACATCACCGCCGAGGCCGGCGCCATGCCGCGCACGAAGGCGAAGAACGGCAGGTGCGCGTTCTGCCACAGCAGCAGGTTCTGCGGGTTGCCGATCGGGCTCAGGGTGGAGCCGGCGTTCACCGCCAGCGCTTCGAGCACCACCATCGGCAGCACCGGCAGATTCGACATGCCGCCGATCGCCACCGTGAGCGGCACCAGCAGGAACAGGCTCACGTCGTTGGTGAGCCCGATCGACAGCACCGCCGTGCTCGCCACCAGCAGCAGGCCCAGACCGCGCAGCGAATGCGCACGCGCCACCAGCGCACTGGCCGCGCGCTGCACCAGGCCGCTGTCGCGGATGCCCTGGATCGCGATCATCAGGCCCATCAATCCGGCCAGCGTGGGCAACTGCAGCCAATGCCGGTAGCGCACCGCCGGCTGCGGGTCGGCCAGCGCCAGCCCCAGCGCGAGCGCGCCGAACAGCACCAGCAGCCACTCCGCCTTGAGCCAGTGCGCGAGCCTCGCGCGCAGCGCGGGCCGAACGGATGTCACCACCCGCTCAGGCCTTCGATGGCGTACACGCGCTGCCAGCTCTCCCGGCCACGGATGAGGTCGGCCAACCGCGCCAATGCCGGCCACTGGCTGGCCGGGCGCGGCATGTTGCGCGACCAGCGCATCAGCACCATCATGCTGGCGGTGCCGGGGGAGTAGTGGAGCGTGTACATGCAATCTCCGGGATGTTCGGACGCGACGGCGACCAAGGGCGTGCCGCCGCGATCTTGGCCGTGCGTTCAGGCCTCGCGCAAGAGCCGCATCGGCGAGGTGCGGGTCACCGTGCGGGTGCCGGCCAGGCCCAGCAGCATCACCACCACGGCGGCGAGCAGCGCGTAGAGCGCCAGCGGCAGCAGCGGCGGCATGAAACCCTCGATGTGGAACACCGCGCGCCCCAGCCACCAGCCGGTGCCGGCGGCGCCGATCGCCGCGGTGAGCCCGGCCACCGCGCCGAGCAAGGCGAACTCGCAGGCCGCCGCCACGCGCAGCTGGCCGCGGCGCGCGCCCAGCGTGCGCAGCAACGCCGCCTCGTGGCGGCGCTCGGCGGCGCTGGCGGCCAGCGCCGCGGCCAGCACCAGCGCGCCGGCGAGCAGGCTGAAGCCGAGGATCCAGCGCACCGCGTTGCTGACCCGGTCGACGATCTCGCGCACGCGGTCGAGCAGGGCGTCGACGTCGATCAGGCTGAGGTTGGCGTAGTCGCGCGAGAGTTTCGCCAGCGCATCGGCGCGTCCGCGCGGCAGGTAGAAACTGCCCAGGTAGCTGTGCGGCAGCGCGCTGGCGTGATCGGCGTCCAGCAGCAGGAAGAAGTTCACCCGGAACGAGCTCCAGTCCACCTCGCGCACGCTGCTCACGGTGGCGTCGATGCTGCTCTCGCCGATGCCGAAGCGCATCGTGTCGCCGAGCTTGAGGTGGAACATGTCGCGCCACATCGAGTCGACCGACACCTGCGCCTGCGCCGGGTGCGGCGCGAACCACGCGCCGGCGACGAGCCGGTTGGCCGGCGGCAGCGCGTCGGTCCATGACAGGCGCAGCTGGCGGTCGGCCCAGTCCCTGGCGCGCTGGTCGGTGAGCGGCAGCTGGTCCACCGGCGTGCCGTTGATCGCGATGAGCTTGCCCACCGCCAGCGGCAGTACGTTAAGCTGCTGCGCGCCGATCCGGTCCAGCGCTTGCGCGAAGCCGGCGCGCTGCTCGTCCTGCAGGTTGAGCACGAACCAGTTCGGCGTGTCGGTGGGCAGCTCGCGGCGCCAGCCTTCCAGCAGCGAGGGCGCGACCACGGCGAGCAGCAGCAGGGCGACCAACCCCAGGCTGAGCGCGGTGGCCTGGATCAGGCTCAGGCCCCGCCGCCGCGCCAGCGCCGCCAGCCCCAGCCGCAGCGCCGGATGCGCGCCCGGCGCGATGCGCCGCGCCAGCCCCAGCAGCAGCGCGGCCAGCCCGGCGGCGATCGCCGCCACGCCGAGCAGGCTGGCGGCGAGGATGCCGGCCATCCTGGCCGAGTCGCTCTGGCCCCAGATCAGCGCCAGCGCCACCAGCGCGGGAATGACGTACAGCGCGTCGAAGCGGCGCACGCGGCGCGCCACGCTGGCGCGGAACACCGCCACCGGCGGCACCTCGGCCAGCCGCGCCAGCGGCGGCAGCGCAAAGCCGGCCAGTACGGCGATGCCCACCGCGGCGGCGGCGAACGCCGGCAGCAGCGGCAGCCGGGTCGGCACGTTGCCGAACAGCGAGCTGGCCACCAGCCAGGCGCCTTGCGCCAGCAGCAGCGTGAGCGCGATGCCGATGGCCACGGCCGGTACGGCGAGCGCGCCCAGCGTGCCCAGCAACAGCGCCATCACACGCTTGCGCGAGGTGCCCAGTGCGCGCAGCAGCGCCACTTCCTGGGTCTTGCGCCGCGCGTAGCGCTGCGCCGCCAGTGCGATCGCCACGCCGGCCAGCAGCGCGGAGAGCAACGCAGTGAGGCGCAGGAACGCACTAGCGCGGTCGAACGCCGTGCGCATGCGTTCCTGGGTCTGCTCCGGGGTGATCAGCTGCGCACCTTGCGGCAACTTCTGCGCCTCGGCCCAGCGGCGCCAGCGCTGCACCGCGTGCGGCTCGCCGGCCAGCAACAGGCGATGGCGGGCGCGGCTTCCCACGCCGAGCAGGCCGACCGCGCGGGCGTCCTCCAGGTGCATGATCGCCCGCGGCGCCAGCGCGAACAGTTCGCCGCCGTCGGGCTGGCGAACCAGCTCGGCGGCGATGCGCAGGTCGCGGCCGCCCACTTGCACGGTGTCGCCGACATGGCGGCCCAGCGCGATCAGTGCGCGATGGTCCAGGTACACGTCTCCACTCGCGGGCGCGTGCCCGTTGAGGGTGCGGCCGTCGGCACCGCGCAGTTCCAGCGTGCCGCGCAGCGGATAGCCGTCGTCGGTGGCCTGCACGTCCAGCAGTTGGCTGCGGCCGGCGGCGAAGGCCACGCTGGGGAAGCTGGCCACGCGGTTCTGGCGCAGGCCGTCGCGCGTGGCCTGGTTGGCAAACGCAGCGGGCAGCGACTGCGGTGCACTGATGCCGATGTCACCGCCGATCAGCTCGGCCGCGCTGGCCAGCATGCCGCGCTCGATGCGCGTGGCCAGCGTGGCGACCACGCCCAGTGCCACCACCGCCAGCACCAGCGAGGCGGCCAGCGTGCGCAGCTCCGGCAGGTGCCATTCACGGCGCAGGCTGCGCAGCGCGAGCGGGAGCATGTTCATGCGGCGGTGCCTTCACGGCGGCCGACCACGCGGCCCTCCTCCAGCTCGATCCGCCGCTGGCAGCGCGCGGCCAGCGCGGCGTCGTGGGTGACCAGCACCAGCGTGGTCCGGCGGTCGCGGTTGAGCGCGAACAGCAGGTCGGTAACGTGGTGGCCGGTGCGCTGGTCGAGGTTGCCGGTGGGTTCGTCGGCGAACAGCAGGCGCGGGCCGTGCACGAACGCGCGGGCGATCGCCACGCGCTGCTGCTCGCCGCCGGAGAGCTGCGCCGGGTAGTGCCGCCGCCGCCCGCCCAGACCCACCGCATCGAGCGCCTCGCGAGCGCGGGTGCGGGCATCGCGTGCGCCCTCCAGCTCCAGCGGCAGCATCACGTTTTCCTCGGCGGTGAGCGCCGGCAGCAGGTGGAACGACTGGAACACGAAGCCGACCAGCCGCCGGCGCAGGTCGGCGCGGGCTTCCTCGTCCATGCTTTCCAGCGCCTGGCCGTCGACGCGGATGCGGCCGCCGGTCGGCAGATCCAGACCGGCCAGCAGGCCGAGCAGGGTGGTCTTGCCCGAACCGGACGCTCCGACGATGGCGAAGCTCTCGCCCGCGTGCACCGCCAGGCTCACGCCGCGCAGGATCGCCAGCGCGCCCTCGGGCCCGGCGACCGACTTGCTAACATCGATCGCTTCGAGCACCGGACGGGATGAATCGCTCATGCGTCGTTTCCTTTGCACACTGGGATTGCTGCTGTGGGGAGTGGCTGTCGCGCAGGCGGCGCCGACCCGGAGCGTACTGGTGCTGGGGGACTCGCTGTCGGCCGCGCACAACATTCCGGTGGAGTCCGGCTGGGTGCATCTGCTGGGTGAGCGTCTGGGCAAGATGGAGCCACCATGGCGCGTGGTCAATGCCAGCATCAGTGGCGAAACGTCGCTCAGCGGCCGCAACCACCTGCCCGGGCTGCTGGCGAAGGAGCGGCCCGGCGTGGTGGTGATCGAGCTGGGTGCCAACGACGGCCTGCGCGGCCTGCCACTGGACGCACTGCGCGACAACCTCGCCGCGATGATCGACCTGGCGCACCGGCGTGGCGCGCGCGTGCTGCTGCTGGGCATCGAGCTGCCGGTGAACTACGGCCCGCAGTACCGCGACGGCCTGCGCGCTATCTATGCCGAGTTAGCCCGCAGCAAGCGCACCGCCCTGGTGCCCTTCCTGCTCGACGGCGTGGCGCTCGACCCCACCCTGATGCAGGACGACGGCCTGCACCCTCTGGCCGCCGGCGAACCGCACGTGCTGGACAACGTGTGGAAGGCGCTGGAACCTCTGCTCAAGGCGCCGCGCCGGTAGATTCCGCGCGGCTTTCTTTTTGACCGCCAAGTGAACGTGGCCGGCGCCCTTCACATCGTGGTCACTGCGTGGCTCGGTAGTCTTTCACAAATGTGAAATCGCGCAACCGCAGGACGGATCTATGAGCGTACGAGACGAGCAGTCGGGTCTGGTGCTTCTGGTGGAGGACAACCGCCAGATCGCCGAAATGGTGGGTGAGTTCCTGGAACGCCGTGGCTATTCGGTGGATTACGCCGCCGATGGCGTGAGCGGTCTGCACCTGGCCGTGTCCAACAGCTACGACGTGGTGGTGCTCGACCTGATGCTGCCGGGCATGGACGGCCTGGACGTCTGCCGCAAGCTGCGCAAGGACGCCAAGAAATCCACCCCGGTGCTGATGCTCACCGCCCGCGACACGCTGGAAGACAAGCTGGTGGGTCTGGAAGCGGGCGCCGACGACTATCTGGTCAAGCCCTTCGAAGTGCGCGAGCTGGAAGCCCGCCTGCGCGCGCTGATCCGCCGCGATCGCCGCCAGGTGTCCACCGAGGTGCTCACCGTGGGCGACATGACGCTGGACACCGCCACACTGCGACTGACCCGCGCCGGGCAGGAGCTCACCGTGTCGCCGATTGGCCTGAAGCTGCTGGCGATCCTGATGCGCGAATCGCCCCGCGTGGTCAGCCGGCGCGACATCGAGCGCGAGATCTGGGGCGACACGCTGCCCGATTCGGACACCCTGCGCTCGCACCTGTACAACCTGCGCCGCGTGATCGACAAGCCGTTCGACAAGCCGTTGCTGCACACCATCCACTCGGCGGGTTACCGCCTTGCCGATCTCGAAGCGGAGGTGGCCAGCGCGACGCAGCCGGCCTGAGAGGACCAGTTGTTTCATGCAGCAGCGTCATGACTAGCAGGGGTACATCGCAGGCCCAGCCTGTTTTCCGCAGCGGCGCCTTTCAGCGCCGCATTGCGTTGATCTTCGTGCTGCAGCTCATCGCAGTGGGCCTCAGCGTGATGATGTGTATCTACAACATGGCGCCGGTGTGGGCCGTGCTGCTGCTGATCGTGATCATCACCACGCTGGCCTGGCTGGCGGCGCGGCGCGAATGGCGGCCGGTGACGGCACTGGCCCGGCTGGTCGACGGCTGGGACCAGCACCCTGACCTCGACGCGCTGTCGCCCGAGCGCCTCTCGCGCCGCACCGACGCCGACGTCGTCTCGCTGGCCCGCGGACTGCATGGATTCGCCATGCGCATCGCCGACTACGGCGAACGCGAGCGCAACTTCACCCGCGACGCCAGCCACGAGCTGCGCAGCCCGCTGACGGTGATCAAGATGTCGGTGGACATGCTCGCCGAGGAGCGGGGGCTGAGCGATTTCGGCGATCGCTCGCTGCAGCGCATCCGACGTTCCACCCGCGAGATGGAGGCGCTGGTCGAGGCGCTGCTGATCCTGGCGCGGGAAACCGACAGCGGCATCGAGGACGAGCTGTTCGTGGTCAACGACGCGCTGCGCCACGAGCTCGATTTCGCCCGCGACATGCTGGTGGGCCGGCCGATCGAGCTGCAGTTGGAAGAGCCCTCGCGCTTCGCCCTGCGCGGCTCGCAGCGGGTGTTCGCGGTGCTGTTCTGGCAGCTGATCCGCAACGCCTGCCAGCAGACCGAGCGCGGCCGCGTGGTGGTCACCGTGATGCCCGGCATGGTGGTGGTGACCAACCAGGCCGAGCCCCTGTTCGAGGGCGGCAACGACAGCGGGATGCCCCTGTACGGGGCCGATCGTCACGGCTTCGAGCTGGCCATCGCCCAGCGCATCAGCGACCGCTTCGCCTGGCCGCTGGAGCTCAAGACCCGGCCGGGCAGCCAGAACGTGGCCAGCATCCGCTTCCCCCACACCCAGGCGGCCTGACAGCAAAACGCCGCACCCTTGCGGGCACGGCGTGCATGTAGACGCGTGGCGCGGCCTATGCGCGCAGGGCGGGCGATACGGTGAAGTCGCAGCCGGTCTTGGCCTTCACCTCATCCACCGTCACCCCCTCGTGCAGTTCGATCAGGGTCAGGCCCTGGCCCTTGGCCACCTCGAACACGCACAGGTCGGTGATCACCAGGTCCACCACCTGCTTGCCGGTGAGCGGCAGCTCGCATTCGTTCTTGATCTTGGGCGAGCCGTCCTTCGCGGTGTGCTCCATCAGCACCACCACGCGCTTCACGCCACTCACCAGATCCATCGCGCCGCCCGGTCCCTTGACCATCTTGCCCGGCACCATCCAGTTGGCGAGGTCGCCGGTGCAGGAGACTTCCAGCCCGCCGAGGATCGACAGGTCGATGTGGCCGCCGCGGATCATCGCGAACGAATCGGCGCTGGAGAAGAAGCTCGAACCGGGCAGGGTGGTGATGGTCTGCTTGCCGGCATTGATCAGGTCCGGGTCCACGTGTGCATCGTCCGGGAATGGGCCGATGCCGAGCAGGCCGTTCTCCGACTGCAGGATCACGTCCATGCCTGCGGGAATGAAATTCGCCACCAGGGTCGGGATGCCGATCCCCAGGTTGACGTAGTAGCCGTCGCGCAGCTCCTTCGCCGCGCGACGCGCCATCGCGCTGCGAATCGGGCTTTCCTTGCCGGTGTTGGCGCCGGCGATGGTGCGGAACTCGATGCGCTTCTCGTAGCTGGCCCCCTGGATGATGCGATCGACGTAGATGCCCGGCACGTGGATCTGGTCCGGGTCGAGTTCGCCCACCTCCACCAGCTCCTCCACCTCGGCCACGCAGACCTTGCCGCAGGTGGCGATCATCGGGTTGAAGTTGCGCGCGGTCTTGCGGAACACCAGGTTGCCCAGGCGGTCGCCCTTCCATGCCTTGACGATCGACACGTCGGCGTGGATCGCCTCCTCCAGCACGTACTCCTTGTCGCCGAATGTCTTGATTTCCTTGCCCTCGGCCAGCTTGGTGCCGAACGCGGTGCGCGTGTAGAAGCCCGGGATGCCGGCGCCGCCGGCGCGCAGCTTTTCCGCCAGCGTGCCCTGCGGCACCAGGTGCAGCTCCAGCTCGCCGGCCAGCACCTGCCGCTCGAACTCCTTGTTCTCGCCCACGTAGGAGGCGTACACGCGCTTGACCTGGCGGGTCTTCAGCAGCGGGCCCATGCCGAAGTCGTCCACGCCGGCGTTGTTGCCGACGATGGTCAGCCCCTTGGTACCGGCGGCGAGCAGGGCGCCGATCAGGTTCTCGGGAATGCCGCACAGGCCGAAGCCGCCCGCGGCGATCGTCATGCCGTCGACCAGCAGTCCGTCCAAAGCCTTGTCGGCGCTTGCGTAAACCTTGTCCATTGTGATGCCTGCCTGCGTGGGAATCAGCGCACAAGGATACGACGGAACGCCCGCACCCGGCCTCGTACAAAGGTCCGATGTGCCGCTGCCCGTACCGGCAGCGATCGATCCGGCGGTCGCCTGGGCGCGCGAGGCACGGTCGGCGCCCGCGATCTGTGTATTGACGGGAACCGATTACACATGTAAACATCAATTATCGATTACGCGCGTAAACGTGAGGCCGGAATGATCAGCGAAGCCGAAGCCGTCGTGATGCAAGTACTGTGGCGCGGCTCCCCGCGCAGCGCCGAGGAGATCCTCGCCGAGGTCGGCGAGGCCCAGCAGTGGCAGGAAGGCACGGTGAAATCCCTGCTCAACCGGCTCCTCAAGAAGAAGGCGGTGAAGGCCGAGCGCGACGGCCGCCGCTACCTCTACAGCCCGCTGCTGCCGCGCGAGAAATACGTGCACCAGACCAGCAAGAGCCTGCTCGATCGCCTGTTCGACGGCCGCGTGGCGCCGCTGGTGGCGCATTTTTCCGAGCAGCAGAAGCTGTCGAAGAAGGACATCGCCGAGCTGCGCCAGCTGCTCAGGGAGCTCGGCGATGACTAGCTTTGCATCCTTCACCGCGACGCTGCTCAGCCAAGCCTGGAGTGCGATGCTGGTATTTGTGGCGGCCGTCGCCATCGTGCTGGCGCTGCGCCTGCCGTGCCGGCGCCTGTTCGGTGTAGGGCGGGCTCTTCAACTGTGGTTACTGGTGCCGCTGATGCTGCTTACGGCGGCCTGGCCGCGCATGCCGGGCGCGACGGCATCGCGCCTGCCGCCCGTAGTCGTGCGCATCGTCACGACACCGGCGGCGCTCTCCGCACCGATAGCCGTCACGGCTTCGGTGGACTGGCGCACGCTGCTGCTGGCCGGTTGGGCCGCCGGCGTACTCATGATGCTGGCACGGGCGGCCGTGACACAGGCGCGCTTTCGCCGACAACTGGCGGGGGCTCGGCGAGTGGGGGACGAGAGCGACCGGTGGCCGGTGTGGCGCGCGGCGCGGCCGGATGTTGGCCCTGCGCTGGTAGGCCTTTTGCGGCCCAGGATCATCGTTCCCGCCAACTTCGATACGCACTATTCAACTGCCGAGCAGGTGCTGATCCTGGCGCATGAAGCCATGCACGCGCGCCGCCGCGATATCTGGCTGAGCCTGTTCGCGTTGCTGCTCGCAAGCGCGTTCTGGTTTCTGCCACTCAGCGGCTGGGTGCTGGTGCGCTTTCGTTACGACCAGGAGCTGGCCTGCGACGCCGCGGTCCTGCGTGAGCACCCCGCCGGAAAGCGCCAGTACGCCCAAGCGATGTTGAAAACCCAGTCGTCCCGGCTCGCCTTGCCGGTCGGCTGCCTCTGGTCATCCCGTCACCCGATCACGGAGCGTATCGCCATGCTGAAGCAAAACCCTCCCCGTCCCCTCCGTCGCCTCTATGGCCTGGCGGCGCTGGTCACCCTTGGTCTCGGCCTGGGCCAGTTGGTCTTTGCCGCCGGATCAGCCCGCTCCGTGGGGCAGCCTCCCGCCGATGATCTACCGGCGGGCGCCACCGCGGATGGGTACACGCTGCGCTTGGCGGTCAGTGCGGATGAGCGGCCGCTGCAGCCGCGCAGTACGGCCTGCTACCGCGCTGGCGAGTTTTATGCGCTCGACGAGCGGGTTGACGGCGACCTGCCGCCATGGCACGGCCGCATCACCGTAGTGCCGGCTGAGCATGGCCAGCTGGAGGTTCGCGCCGACTTGAGCGGTGGCTCGCTGGCCAAGCCGGTAGCACCGCGCATTCGCATGCAGCCGGGCCAGCCGGGCGGCATCCAGACTGGCGACACCGTGACCGACAAAGACGGTCGCTCCATCGATCGCACGCTCAAGTTGGAAGTCACTGCCTGGCCGGGCTGTGTGAAGCCTGCAGCGGCCGTCGCAAGCAGCAGCGTGCAGTTCCACTTCGCTACCAACTCGGCGCGGGCCGTGGTGCAGAGCATTGCGCAGCAGGCGGGGTTCACTATCGACAATCCGCAAAGCCTGGACGCCACCCAGCCGGTCGCCGGCAATTTCGAGGGCGTGCCGGCCCCTGAAGCGCTGCGGCTGGTCGGAAACCTGGTTGGCATGAAGCCGGTGTTCAACGGCAAGCAGGTGCGCTTCGAGCCGCAATGACGGCGGCAAAAGGGAGACGGCGGCATCGCTATACTCTCGCCGTCCCCGGGGAGTAGACGATCGTGATGCCGCCGCGCCTGCTGATGCTTCTTGCCGCCGCCAGTCTCTCGGCGGCGGTTCACGCGGTCGGCCCGGTGCTGGTAATCCATGCCGGCGCCGGCGTGCTGCGGCGTGACATGCCGCCGGCGCGCGAGAAGGCGATCCGCGCCGCGCTGACCCAGGCGCTGGAGGCGGGCTATGCCGAGCTCAAGGCGGGCAAGCCCTCGGTGGACGCGGTGACGGCATCGCTCACCGTGCTGGAGGACGATCCGCTGTTCAACGCCGGTCGTGGCTCGGTGTTCACCCACGACGGCACGCTGGAGATGGACGCGGCGATCATGGACGGCTATACGTTGCGCGCCGGTTCGGTGGCGGCGGTGTCGGATGTGAAGAATCCGATCCTGCTGGCACGCGCGGTGATGGAGCACACCCCGCACGTGATGCTGGTCGGCGCCGGCGCCGAGGCGTTCGCCCAGGCGCAGGGCATCGCACGCGAGAAGCCGGAGTACTTCCGCACCGAGGAGCGCTGGCAGCAGCTGCAGCAGGCGCTCAAGGAAGACGCCGCGGGCCGGCCGCATGCCGATGCGGATACCGCCAGGCATTTCGGCACGGTGGGCGCGGTGGCGCTGGATGTGTACGGTCACCTCGCCGCCGGCACCTCCACCGGCGGCATGAACGACAAGATGCCCGGCCGGGTCGGCGACTCGCCGATCATCGGCGCCGGCGCCTATGCCAATGCCGGTTGCGCCGTCTCCGGCACGGGTTGGGGCGAGTTCTACATGCGCACGGTGGCGGCACACGCGATCTGCACGCGGGTGACGCAGCTGCGCATGCCGATCGCACGGGCGGCGGCCGAAGTGATCAACCAGGAGATACCCGCCATGGGCGGCAGCGGCGGCGCGATCGCGCTGGATGACCGGGGCCACATCGCCATCCCGTTCAACACCGACGGCATGTTCCGCGGCTGGACCGACGCCAGCGGCAAGCCGCACGTGGCGATCTATGGCGACGAGGACGATGGCACCGGCGAGTTGCTGCCTGCGCCGGCACCGGACGACGCGGCGTCCGAGGACTGATCGGCGCGGATCAGTCGTCCCGGTCGGGACGCTCGCGCACCGGATGCTTGCTGAGCTTGCGCTGCAGCGTGCGGCGGTGCATCCCGAGCCGGCGCGCGGTTTCGGAGATGTTGCCGTCGCACTCGGTGAGCACGCGGTGGATGTGTTCCCACTCCAGCCGGCGCAGCGCCAGCGGGGCTTCCGGGGCATCCAGCACGTCATCGTCGTCGGCGTGCGGGCCGTCGCCGTCGGTAAGCGCACGGACCACCGCATCGGCATCCACCGGCTTGGCCAGGTAGTCGTGCGCGCCGCGCTTGATCGCCTCCACCGCCGTGGCGATCGAGGCGTAGCCAGTGAGCAGCAGGATGCGCATGTCCGGCACCAGGCGGTGCAGGTCGGGGATCAGGCGCAGGCCGTTCTCCTCGCCGAGCTTGAGATCCAGCACACAGTAGCGCGGCTGGTGACGGCGGGTGAGCGCACGGGCCTCGTCGGCGCTGACGGCATGGATCACCTCGAACCCGCGCGAGCCCAGCGCCCGGGCGAGGACGCGGCCAAAGGTGGCGTCGTCGTCGATGATGAGCAGGGGACGGGCAGACACGGGGGCGGTCGAGTCGGTCATTGCGGCATCCAGGGGAATCGGCTCGCCTATTGTCGCCGGGCAGCGCATCGCATGCACGCGCCGCGGGGTTTCATTCGGCGGAAATCGCCGACAGCGGCAGGCGGATGCTCACTTCGGCGCCTCCGGCCGTATTCACCACGGTCAGTTCGCCGTTCAGGCGTTCGGCGGTGGCTTCGGCCAGCGTGAGGCCGATGCCCAGGCCGCCCTGTTTCTGGCTCTGGCCGAGGACACTGCCGGGGCGTCCCGCCACGAAGCCCGGCCCCTGATCGCTCACCCGCAGTTCCAGCCAGCCGTGCTGATGGCGCACGCGCAGCGCCACCCGCTGCGAGCCGCGCGCAGCGGAGGCGTCGGCGGCGTTGTTGAGCAGGTTGATCAGCGCGTGCCGCATGCCGGGCGGACTGCGCAGCACGGTGTCGGCGGTGGCGGCGTCCAGTTCCAGTTCCAGCTCCGCTTCGGGGCGAAGCAGTTGGAAGCGCTCCAGGCAGCCGCGCACGAAGGCGCCCAGGCTCATCTGCTCGTCCGCCTGCGACAGCTGGGCCTTGCCGAAAGCCACCATCTCGCGAAGGATGCCGCGGCAGCGCTCCACCTGCTCCTGCAGCAGCGCCAGATCCTCGGCCAGCACGGTGTTGGCCGCGTGTTCGCGGCGCAGCTCCGGCAGCAGGGTGCGCATGGTCGACAGCGGCGTGTTGAGCTCGTGCGCGGCCCCCGCGGCCTGGGTGGCGATGGCGAGAATGCCTTCGTCACGCAATGCCCGCTCGCGCACGCGCTGCACTTCGCCCTGCTGCGCGCGCACCGCCGTGGCCAGCCGGTTGATGAAGAACCCCAGCAGCGCCGCGGTGATCACGAAGTTCACCGCCATGCCGATCACGTGCAGGGCGAATCCGGCCGGGCCTTCCATGATCGGCGGCAGCGGCACGTAGTGCACCAGCAGCGTCAGGTAGGCCAGCCCGGTGAGCGCGGAAACCACCAGCAACGCCGGCACCGTGAGCGCCGCCGCGCCCAGTGCGATCGGCATCAGCAGCAGTGTCACGAACGGGTTGGTGGCGCCGCCGGTGAAGTACAGCAGGCACCACAGCACGACGGTGTCCACCGCGATGTGGCCGATCGTCTCCCACTCGCGCACCGGCCACGGCTGGGTCAGCCGCCACGAGGCGAACGCGGCGAACACCGCGTGGAAGCCGATCGCCACCATCAGCGGCAGCACCGGCACGTCCATGCCCATCCACAGCGCGGCCACCAGCACCGCGCTGCTCTGCCCGGTGATCGCGCACAGGCGCAGCCACGCCAGCGTGCGGGTCAGGGCGGAGGGGGCGAAGCGCTGCGGCGAGGCGAAGTGCAGGGAGGTCATGGGGAGAAGGGTCGTCGAAGGGACGCGGGCGGGATCAGTGGATCGGGTTGTCGTAGCCCTCTTCACTGCGCGAGGCGGGGAACGGATCGTGGTGGGTGGCCACGTCGGAATGGCTGGCCGACAGCCTGCGCATCAGCGGCAGCATCGCCATGGCGATCAGCGTGCATGCCACGCCCGCAAAACCGAGCTGGTTGAAGAGCCTGGTGTAGATCGGCAGGGACACCAGCGGATCGGAAACGTCCCGCGGGATGCTCGCGAAGTTGGCCACTACGCTGCCCAGGTATTGCGAGATGCCGGAGGCCACGTAGTACGCCCCCATCATGAAGCCGCCCATGCGTGCGGGCACGTAGCGGGCGATCATCGCCAGGCCCAGGCCCGACACCAGCAGTTCGCCAAGCGAATAGAGACCATAGCCCCACACCATGTACCAGGATGAAATCTGGCCGTTCACGGCAGTGTGCGAGCCCAGTCCGTACATGAAATACCCCGCGGCCACTGCGCCGAATCCCCACGCAAACTTGGCGGCCACGGACGGATCCTTGCCGAGGCGGCCCAGTCCGTTGTACGCCCACACCAGAACGGGGCTCAGCGCCACGATCCAGATCGCGTTGAGCGACTGGAACTGCTCGGGGATCCAGTCGAAGAGATGCCATCCGAACAGGTTGAACGAGAGGTCCACGTTCTTCTGGGCAAAGAGATTCAGCGAGGTCGACATCTGCTGGTAGAAGATGAAGAAGAAGATGGTCTGCACGGTGAGCACCAGAGCCGCCACCAGGCCGGCGCGTTCGTTGCTCTCGCTGGATCGGATGAGGTGGATGAAGATGCCGAGGATCACCACGCCGGCGGCGTAGACGCATATGCGCGCGACGTTCTCGCTCTGCAGGATGAAGGCCGAGACGAAAACCATCGCCACCGCAGCCAACAGTACCCCGGCAGCCCGCTTCATCGACAGGCGGGTGCTGTCCGGCGGCGAGCCGATATGCGCCAGCGTGCGGTGCATCAGGGCATAGTTGGCCAGGCCCAGGAGCAGGCCGATCGCGCACACACCGAAGGCAGTGTGCCAGCCCCACACGGCGCCATAGCGGGCGCCCACGTGGTCGCGGATCCACGGCGTCAACAGCATCGAGGCGGTCGAGCCGATGTTGACCGCCATGTAGTAGATGGTGAAGGCGCTGTCGATCTTGGTGTCGTCGCCCTCGTAGATCTTGCGTACGAGGTTGCCGGCATTGGGCTTGAAGAAGCCGTTGCCGACGATGATCACGCCCAGCGAGACGTAAAGCAGATACTCGCTGTCCGAGGGGACCCACAACATGGCATAACCCAGTGCAAGCACCACCGCGCCGGTCAGCATGGTGCGGCGCGTGCCGATGAGCTTGTCGCCAACCCAGCCGCCGATGGCGGGCGTGGCGTAGATCAGCGCCGCCGCGGCGCCCCACACCAGATTGCCCTTGGTGTCGGCAAACCCGAGTTTCTTGATCATGTAGGTGACCATCAGCACCTGCATGCCGTAGAAGCCGAAGCGCTCCCACATTTCGATGAGGAAGACCGTGCTGAAGGAGCGCGTCCGGGAGACGGGCGGGTTTTGGAGGACCATGTTGTTTCCAGGCAGGTTCGAGCCGCGGCAGCGCGCGCGGCGGTGCCCCCGAGTGGGCCCGTCGACGGGCCACAACCGCCGAAGCGTACCCGATCCGGTTTGTGCACGTCGTTGCGCCGTGCCATGGCGACCGCTCCGATGCAGACGCTCGCGGCGGCGCCGGCGGACCATTCGTGGAGCCGGGCGCTATGGCATCATCCGCCGGTGGATCCATGCGCGAACCAGCGCCCCGAGGTTGCCAGCGGGCGAGCTGCCTGGCGGACTTTCATCACAGGAGACAGCGCCCCATGCCCGGCAGCGGATTTCGCGGCAACCCCCGTCAGCTGTGGAACGCCTTCCTCTGGTCGATGAAAGGGCTGCAGGCCGGCTGGCGCCACGAGGCCTCGTTCCGGCTGGAGGCGATGCTCGCCGTGGTGCTGGTGCCGCTGGGCCTGTGGCTGGGCCACGGCGCGCTGGAAAAGATCGCCCTGGTGCTGCCGGCGGTGCTGGTGCTCTCCGGCGAACTGCTCAACTCGGCCATCGAGGCGGTGGTGGACAAGGTCAGCCCCGAGTTCCACGAGCTGGCCGGCCGCGCCAAGGACATGGGGTCGGCGGCGGTATTCCTGCTGCTGGTGTTCACCATGCTGTGCTGGGGCCTGATCCTGGTGCCGCGCTGGATTTAGTATCGGGCACTCGTGCAGAGTGTCCGTGAGTATCGTCATCCGTTCCGTCGAGGGAGTGATTGCCATGAAATTCGTGCGTGCCTGCGTGCTCCTGCTGCTGGTGGCCGGCCTGTCCGGCTGCGGCTACAACGCGATCCAGCGCCAGGACGAGGCGGTGAAGGCGTCGTGGTCGGAGGTACTCAACCAGTACCAGCGGCGCGCCGACCTGGTGCCCAACCTGGTCAACACCGTGAAGGGCTATGCCCAGCACGAGGAGAAGGTGTTCACCGAAGTGACCGAGGCGCGCGCCAAGGTCGGCTCGATCCAGGTCGACGCCAACACCGTCAACGATCCGCAGAAGCTGGCGCAGTTCCAGGCGGCACAGGGCCAGCTGGGCAGTGCGCTGTCGCGGCTGATGGTGGTCAGCGAGAACTATCCCCAGCTCAAGGCCGACGGCCTGTTCCAGAACCTGCAGGCCCAGTTGGAAGGCACCGAGAACCGGGTCACCGTGGCGCGCAATCGCTACGTGCAGGCGGTGCAGGCATACAACTCGATGATCCGCACCTTCCCCAACAACCTCACCGCCAGGATATTCGGCTACAAGGTGAAGCCGAACTTCAGCGTGGAGAACGAGCAGGCCATCTCCACCGCGCCGAAGGTCGACTTCGGCACGAGTGCTCCGGCCGCACCCGCCTCGGCGCATTGAGATGATGCAACGCCTGTCGCGCCTGTCGCGCCTGTTGCTGCTGGTGGTGGCGCTGGCCTGGATGGCACCGGCGTGGGCCGTGGATGTGCCGGCGTTGACGCGGCACGTCACCGATCTCACCGGCACGCTGACCGCGCAACAGGTCGATGCGCTCGACGCCAGGCTGGTGGCGCTGGAACAGCGCAAGGGCGCGCAGCTGGTGGTGTTGATGGTGCCCACCACCGGCGACCGGGACATCGAGAGCTACTCGCTGGCGGTGGCCGAGGCCAACAGGATCGGTCGCAAGGGCACCGACGACGGCATCCTGCTGCTGATCGCCAAGGACGACCGCCGCGACCGCATCGAGGTCGGGTACGGCCTGGAGGGCGCGGTGCCCGATGCGGCCACGGCGCGGATCCGGCGCGAGTTCATCGAGCCGCGCTTCAGGCAGGGCGACTTCTACGGCGGCATCGACGCCGGCGTGGAGGCACTGATCACCTTGATCGACGGTGAATCGCTGCCACCGCCAGAGCCACGGCGTCGCGAGGGGCGTGGGCTGGACTTCGGCCATGCGCTGATGATCGCCGTGTTCGTGGCGATCTTCCTGCGCAACCTGTTCGGACGAGTTCCGCTCCTGCTGCGCACGCCGCTGGGTGCCGGCCTCACGGGCGGACTGATGTGGCTGCTTGCCGCCGCGGCCGGCGCCGGCATCACCGGAGCGATCATCGGTGCCGTCATCATGCTGCTGCCCGGCGGCGGCGGTCGATCGATCGGCGGCGGTGGCTGGGGCGGTTGGGGCGGCCTGGGTGGCGGTGGGTTCGGTGGCGGCGGATTCGGCGGGGGCAGCGGCGGCGGATTCGGTGGCGGTGGCTTCAGTGGGGGCGGTGGCAGCTTCGGCGGCGGCGGCTCCTCGGGGAGGTGGTGATGGAACGGCTGCAGCGCCTGGCAGTGAACCTCTTCGGCGGCTGGTTCCGGCTGCGCCGATGCTTTCCGCCGGAACTGCTCGATGCGCTGGCCCGGGCGATCAGCGAGGGCGAGCGGCGGCATCTCGGCGAGCTGCGCTTTGCGGTGGAGTCGCGGCTGTCTCCCGGCGCCGTCTGGGCCGGACTGAGCGCCCGCCAGCGCGCGCACCAGGTATTCGCCCAGCTCGGCGTATGGGACACCGAACACAACACCGGCGTGCTGATCTACGTACTGCTCGCCGAGCGGCGCATCGAGATCGTGGCCGATCGCGGCCTGGCCTCGCGGGTGGGTCCGGACGCCTGGGCGCGGATCTGCGCCCGCATGCAGCAGGATTTTTCCGCCGGCCGCTGGCGCGAGGGAAGCCTGGCCGGCATCGCCGCCGTGCACGCGCTGGCCGAGGCGCACTTTCCGGGCGGCGGCCTGGACAATCCGGATGAATTGCCCGATCGCCCGGTACTGCTCTGATGCGCGTGTGATTGCATGTCGCCCGCCGGTACACTGGCGCTCTTTGTCCGACGCGCCGCCATGTCCGTTCCCTTCGTCGTCCAGTTCGACCCCGTTGCCTTCAAGCTCGGCCCGCTGCAGGTGCACTGGTACGGGTTGATGTACCTGCTGGGCTTTGCGCTGGTGGCCGTTCTTGGCGAGTACCGGCGCCGGCGCGGGCGGCTGCCGGTGAGCCGCGATGCGCTGGGCGACCTGTTCTTCTACGGGATGATGGGCGTGATCGTGGGCGGGCGCGTCTGGTACATGCTGTTCTACTACGCCGGCGGCATCGGCTGGATCTGGCATGAGCCGCTGGCATTGTTCAAGGTATGGGACGGCGGCATGAGCTTCCACGGCGGCCTGCTCGGCGTGGTGCTGGCCGGCTGGTGGTGGTCGCGGCGCCATCGGCTGCATCCGTTCGACACGATCGATTTCGTGGCGCCGCTGGTACCGCTGGGCCTGGGCCTGGGACGGCTGGGCAACTTCATCAACGGCGAGCTGTGGGGCAAGCCCACCGATCTGCCGTGGGCGATGATCTTCCCGGGCTCGCGCGACGAGGACATCGCGCTGGCGTCGGGTCATCCCGACCTGTCGCAGCGGCTGCAGCAGTTCGGCGGCCTGCCGCGGCACCCTTCGCAGCTGTACGAGCTGGCGCTGGAAGGCGTGGCGATGTTCGCGGTGCTGTGGCTGGTGTCGCTCAAGCCGCGGCCGCGCTACCTGATCTCGGGGCTGTTCGCGCTGATGTATGGGTGCTTCCGCTTTGCGGTCGAGTTCGTGCGGGTGCCCGATGCGCAGCTGGGCTATCTCGCCTGGGGCTGGCTGACCATGGGGCAGGTGCAGTCGATTCCGCTGATCGCGGTGGGATTGGTGCTGATCGCGATCTCGCGGCGCGCGCCGGTGCTGCCGCTCGCCGCATGACAGGCCGCATGACAGAAAGCCACGATGCAGCGGAGTGACTGATTGAGGCCCCTCCCACAGGGGTAGCTTGGCTGCGGGTCTTGTGGGAGCGACTTCAGTCGCGACTTGGTGGCTTGGGGCGAGAGGCTGTCGGGGCTGAAGCCCTCCCATTGGGTTCTGCACGCCCGGTTTTGCAGTCAGAAATTGCGGTCGCCGCCCAGGATGTCGCCCAGCCCGCCAAGGATCGAGCCCTCGCCGCGCCGCTGGCCGCCGCCCTGCGGCGCCGCCGCCAGCATGCGTCCGGCCATGCGCGAGAACGGCAGCGACTGCAGCCACACCGTGCCCGGGCCGGTCAGCGTGGCCAGGAACATGCCCTCGCCGCCGAAGAACATGCTCTTGATGCCACCCACCGGCTTCACGTCCATGCTCACCGTGTCGTGGAAGGCGACCACGCAGCCGGTGTCCACGTCCAGCCGCTCGCCGGCCTTGAGCTCGCGCTGCACCACGGTGCCGCCGGCGTGCACGAACACCCAGCCGTCGCCTTCGAGTTTCTGCATGATGAAGCCCTCGCCGCCGAACAGGCCGGTGAGGATCCTGCGCTGGAAGAAGATGCCCAACTGCACGCCGCGCGCGCCGGCGAGGAACGAATCCTTCTGGCAGATCAGCCGGCCACCGTGCTCGGACAGCTTCATCGCCATCACCGTGCCGGGGTAGGGTGCGGCGAACGCCACCCTGGCCTTGCCGCCGCCGGTGTGGGTGAACACCGTGGTGAACAGGCTCTCGCCGGTGATCACGCGCTTGCCAGCCGACAGCAGCCTGTCCATCAGGCCGCCGCCCTGGCTCGCGGTCGAGCCGTCGCCGAACACGGTGTCCATCTGCACCGCCGATTCCTTGTACATCAGGGCGCCGGCCTCGGCGATCGCGCTCTCGCCCGGGTCCAGCTCGATCTCGACAAACTGCATGTCGGTGCCGACGATGCGGTAGTCGACCTCGTCGGCCGAGCTGCCGCGCGCGGGCGGCGCCGGTGGCGGGGCCATCGCGGCCGACCCGCCCAGTTCGGCGACCGAGCGGATCGGCTGCCACTCGGTGAACCCCTCGCGCCAGCAGTAGCCGTCGGGCTGGCGCCGGGCCTGTTCGCGCGCCTGGGCATCGTCGAGCGGACCGACGCGGTCGGTGTTGTTGCCGTAGCTGAAATACCATTGAGCCATGTCCATGCCTCCTGGAGAAAGACCGGGAGTCTAGGCCGGAACGCCCGCCCCGTGCGCCAACGTTCGCTCCCTCCCCCCGTGTAGGAGCGCACCCTGTGCGCGAACGCTTTTCGTCACGTGGGGGGGGAAAGCGTGTCGCGCACAGGGTGCGCTCCGGATCGCGCCTGTAGGAGGCCACCTTGTGGCCGACCGGCGCACCACCCGGTACGCCGGGTGGACCGTCGCGCACAGGGTGCGCTCCTACCCATTACCATGACCGGATGCGCGCCTACCTCGACCTGCTTGCCCACGTGCTGGAGCACGGCACCGAAAAATCCGACCGCACCGGCACCGGCACGCGCAGCGTGTTCGGCTGGCAGATGCGCTTCGACCTGCGCGAAGGGTTTCCGCTGGTCACCACCAAGAAGCTGCACCTCAAGTCGATCGTGCACGAACTGATCTGGTTCCTGCGCGGCGACACCAACATCGCCTACCTCAAGGAGCACGGCGTCAGCATCTGGGACGAGTGGTCCGACGCGAACGGCGACCTCGGGCCGGTCTACGGCGCGCAGTGGCGCAGCTGGCCGACGGCCGACGGCGGGGCGGTGGACCAGATCCGCTGGGTGGTCGACGAGATCCGCCGCAACCCCGATTCGCGCCGGCTGATCGTCAGCGCGTGGAACGTGGGCGAGCTGCCGAAGATGGCGCTGATGCCGTGCCACACGATGTTCCAGTTCTACGTGGCGGACGGCCGCCTGAGCTGCCAGCTGTACCAGCGCTCGGGCGACATCTTCCTCGGCGTGCCGTTCAACATCGCCAGCTACGCGCTGCTCACCCACATGGTGGCGCAGGTGTGCGGCCTGCAGGTGGGCGATTTCGTGCACACGCTGGGCGACGCCCACCTGTACAACAACCACGTCGAGCAGGCGAAGCTGCAGCTCACGCGCGAGCCGCTGCCGCTGCCGCGCCTGAAGCTCAACCCGGACGTGCGCTCGATCTTCGATTTCCGCTACGAGGACATCGCGATCGAGGGCTACCGGTCGCATCCGGCGATCAAGGCGCCGGTGGCCGTCTGACGGGATCGCTCCCGGCATCCTGCAGCATCTTGCGGATGCCCGCGCCGCCGCCGCGCGCTACCATGGCAGGGTTGAGAGGCGCGGTTCGACGCGCCACGTCGCCCCTTCAGGTCCAAGGATTGCCATGGCTGTTTCGCTGATTGCCGCCCTCGATGAAAACTTCGCCATCGGCCGCAAAGGCCAGCTGCCCTGGCACCTGCCGGACGACCTGCGCTGGTTCAAGGAGCTCACGCTCGGCAAGTATGTGCTGATGGGCTACAACACCGCCGTGGCGATCGGCAAGCCGCTGCCGGGGCGCACCAATCTCGTGCTGTCCAGGCGCCACGAGGCGCCGTTTGCCGGGCAGACCACGGTGCGCTCGATCGAAGAGGCGCGGGCGCGCGCTGGCGGCACCGGCCTGATGGTGATCGGCGGCGGGCAGGTCTACGCCGCGGCGCTGCCGGAGGCGCAGCGGCTGTATCTGACGTGGGTGAATGCGGCGGTGGACGGCGTCGACGCGTTCTTCCCCGGCGTGCATTTCAGCGAATGGACCGAGGTTTCGCGCACCCACCACAAGGCGGACGCCGAGCACGCCTACGACTTCGACATGGTCGAGTACATCCGCAACCACTGATGTCCGTGGCGTCCTCGCCCCTGCACGTGATGGCCGGCGTGTTGCGCCGTCACGACGGACAGGTGCTGATCACCGAGCGTCCCGCCGGCAAGCATCTGGCCGGGCTGTGGGAGTTCCCGGGAGGCAAGCTGGAGCCCGGCGAGACGCCGCTCGACGGCTTGCGGCGTGAACTGGCCGAGGAACTGGGCATCACGGTCGGGCGCGCCGAACCCTGGCTGGTGCTGCCGTGGCAGTACGACGCGCTGGAGCTGCGGCTGGATACCTGGCGCGTGCTGGGCTGGCACGGCGAGCCGCACGCCCGGGAAGGGCAGCGGCTGGACTGGATCGATCCGCGCACGCTTGCGCCCGATCGCCTCGCGCCCGCCGACCGGGAACTGCTGCGACGCTGGCTGGCCGACTGATCCAGCCCGCCTACCGCCTCCATCAACCGCCGGAGTTCATCCCCACCCGGGATCGAGTCCGGGCAGGCTCAGTGCGCGACCTACAGACGCAATGCCGTGTAGGAGCGCACCCTGTGCGCGACCTACGGAAGACGCGATGCCGTGCAGGAGCTCACCCCCCGATCAAGTCGAGGGCAGGCTCTGTGCGCGACCGATGAGCCTGCCCGCCCATGATGGCGCTGGTGACCGCCGGGGTCGCTGGGGCCTTTACGCTGTGGTCGCGCACAGGGTGCGCTCCTACAAAACGTTTCCGTTGTGCATCGGACGGGGGCGTGTTCGCGCACAGGGTGCGCTCCTACAGACCCGATGCCGTGCAGGAGCGCACCCTGTGCGCGACCTACAGACGCGATGACGTGTAGGAGCTCACCCCCCGATCAAGTCGAGGGCAGGCCCTGTGAGCGACCGATGCGCCTCGGATGCGCCCTCTGCCTACGTCGCAGCGGGTGCCCTTCCCCTACCGTCACGACGTCCCTTGGTCGATGGTCGATACATGACCGTTCTCGACCCGCCAGGCCATCGCGCGCTGCGCAAAGGTCGCGTATCCATTCCCGGCCAGGCCTACCTGCTCACGACCGTCACTGAACTTCGTACCCCATGGTTTCTCGATCCCGACTTGGCCAGACCGGCGTGCCGGCAGATGATCGATCCCGCCACGTGGGGTGATGCCACACCGCTCTGCTGGATCTTCATGCCGGATCACTGGCACGGATTGATCGAGCTGGGCGACCGTGACGACCTTGCATGCGTGATGAACCGGTTCAAGGCGCTCGTCAGCAAACGTATTCGCGAGGTCGCACCGCAGACGCGCCTGTGGTCGCATGGGTTTCACGACCGGGCGTTGCGGCGGCAGGACGACGTTCGAGCGGTCGCCCGCTACGTCATCGCCAACCCCGTGCGGGCGGGATTGGTGGCGCGGGTGGGGGATTATCCGTATTGGGACTGCGCGTGGATGTAGACAGGGTTTTCGAGCGTGGGCAGGCTTGCGCTTCGGAGGGGGGAGGTCGCGCACAGGGTGCGCTCCTACACACCACCACGTTTGTAGGAGCGCACCCCCCGATCAAGTCGAGGGCAGGCTCTGTGCGCGACCGGTTCAAGCCCCCACGTTTGTAGGAGCGCACCCTGTGCGCGACCGGTTTCAAGCCATCGCGCCCGCAGGAGCGCGACCGGTTCCGGGGCGATCCGGCCCACGCGGCGCCACTAGCGGCCGGCCTGGGCGGAGGCCGCCAGCGCCCGGTACCGTGCGTCCAGCGTGGCCACCTGCGCGGCCACTGCATCCAGCGCGCCGCTGTTGTCGATCACGTCGTCGGCAATCGCCAGTCGCTCGCTGCGTGAGGCCTGGCTGGCGAGCATGCGCCGGGCCAGCGTCTCGTCCACGCCGTCGCGGGCGATCAGGCGGCGGATCTGCTCGGCTTCCGGCACGTCCACCACCAGCACCCGGTCGACCCAGCGGTAGTGCGCCAGGTTTTCCACCAGCAGGGGGATCGCCAGCAGGCAGTAGGGGCCCGGGTCCGCATCGGCGCGATCGCGCAGCCACTGGCGCACCCGCGGATGCACGATGGCCTCCAGGGTATGGCGGGCATCGTGGTCGGCGAAAATGCGCCGCCGCATCGCCGGCCGGTCCAGCCGCCCATCGCTGCCCAGCACTTCCTTGCCGAAGGCCTCGACGATGCTGGCCAGCCCCTGCGTGCCCGGTTCGATCACTTCCCGCGCGGCGGTGTCCGCGTCGTACACGCGAATGCCGAGCGCCTCGAAGCACCGGGTCACCGCGCTCTTGCCGGCGGCCACGCCGCCCGTCAACGCAATCACATAACGCGCCATCGTGTGGACCTCAGCGCAGTCCGGTGAAGTGCAGGTAGGCGTCGAGCATCCGGTCGCCGGCCACGAACCACACCCAGCCCGCGGCCGCGATGAACGGGCCGAACGGCATCGGCACGTCGCGCTCGTGGCGCTTGAGCGCCATCATCGTGCCGCCCACCAGGGCGCCGATCAGCGACGACAGCAGTACCACCGGCAGCAGGCAGCTCAGCCCCATCCAGGCACCCAGCGCGGCGAGCAGCTTGAAGTCGCCATGCCCCATGCCCTCCTTGCCGGTGAGCAGCTTGAACGCCCAGTACACGCTCCACAGGCTCAGATAGCCGATGGCCGCGGCCAGGATGGCCGCCGACGGCGACACCCACAGCGGCTTGAGCGACAGCAACAGGCCGAGCCACAGCAGCGGATAGACCAGCTGGTCGGGCAGCAGCTGGGTGCGGAAGTCGATGCCGGACAGTGCGATCAGCATCCAGGTGAACAGCAGTCCCGCCGCGGCCGTCCAGCCGATGCCGAAGCGCCACACGATGGCGGCGCTGCACAGCCCGCTCAGCAACTCCACCAGCGGGTACTGGATCGATATCGACGCGTTGCAGTAGCGGCAGCGCCCCTTCAGCAGCAGCCAGCCGAGCAGCGGAATGTTGTCGTGGGCGGCCAGCCGATGCCTGCAGTGCGGGCAGTGCGAGGGCTCGCGCACGATGCCCGGCGGAAGCTCGATCGGATCGGCCTGCAGATCCAGCACGTCGTGGGCTTCCCTGCGCCACATCGCCTCCAGCCGGGCAGGCAGGCGCAGGATCACCACGTTGAGGAAGCTGCCCACCAGCAGCCCCAGCACGGCAGCAACACCGATCCAGATCGACAGAGGAAGTTCGGACATGCACGTTCCCGCAGCACAAAACAAAAAGCCCCCCTCCCGGCGGGAGAGGGGCTCGGAGTCGCGAATCTACACCGTTGCAGCCAGCTTGAAGATCGGCAGGTACAGCGACACCACCATGCCGCCCACCAGCACGCCCAGGATCACCATGATCAGCGGTTCGAGCAGGGTGGACAGCGTGTCGACCGCGTTGTTGACCTCCTCCTCGTAGAACTCCGCCACCTTGAACAGCATGTTGTCCAGCGCGCCGGATTCCTCGCCGATGGCGGTCATCTGCACCACCATGTTCGGAAACAGGCCGGTCTGGCGCATCGCCAACTGCAACTGGTGGCCGACGGCGATGTCATCCCGCATCAGTCGAACGGCATCGCCGTAGACGATGCTGCCCGTCGCCCCGGCTACCGCATCCAGTGCCTCAACCAATGGCACGCCAGCGCGGAACGTGACACCCAGGGTACGTGCGAAGCGGGCGATCGCAGACTGCCGCAGGATGTTGCCGATCACGGGAAGCTTGAGCATCACCCGATCGAGGAAATGGGCGAACTTCTGCGAGCGCTTCTTCGCCATCACCAGCGCCACAATGCCGCCGATGATGCCGCCAAGTACAACCCACCAGTACTTCTGCATGAATTCAGACGCGCTGATCACGATCTGGGTTGGGGCGGGCAGCTCTGCGCCTGCATCATGGAAGGTCGTGGCGAACACTGGCACCACGAAAAGCAACATGATCGTGCTCACCAGCAATGCCACGGCCAGCACCATCACCGGATAGAACAAGGCCTTCTTGATCTTGCTCTTGATGCCCTCCATCCGCTCCTTGTAGGTGGCGACGGTGTCCAGCACGGTGTCGAGCACACCGGCCGACTCACCGGCGCGCACCAGGTTGCGGTAGAGCTCATCGAACTGCACCGGATACTTGGCCAGCGCCTCATGGAGCGAGGCGCCACCCTCGATACCCTGCTTCACGTCCACCAGCATGTTCTTGAAGCGGACGTTCTTCTGGCCGTCGGCGATGATCTCGAACGATTGCACCATGGGCACGCCAGACGCCATCATGGTAGCGATCTGGCGACTGAAGATCGCCACGTCGCGGGGCTTCACCGTACTGCCCGCCGAGCCGAACAATGGTTTGGCTCGCTCGCGCACCTTCTGCGGGTTCATGCCTTGACGGCGCAGTTCGGCCTTGACCAGCGAGGCATTCTTCGCCGGCATATCCCCCTTCATGAGTTTGCCGCGCTTGTCGAGCGCCACCCACTCGTACACCGTCGTCTGGCTGACCTGCGCGCGCTGGGCGCCCAAGTCGCGTGCGTTTTTTGCCGCTGCAGTAGCCGTGGCCATGTGCTCCCCCTCAATCCTGCCCCGGACCGGCCTGAGGCCGGTCGAACCTCGCCAGCTTATTGCATTTCCAGCGCCAGAATCCGTGGCACGAGCCGCAGGTCCGCTGTGTCCGGGACCACGGATCGGGCGCCGCCATCAATCCTTCGTCACGCGATCGATCTCGGTCAGGCTGGTCAAGCCCTGCTTCACCTTGCGCAGGGCCGAGGCGCGCAGATCGTCGATGCCCGCCGCCTTGGCTGCTTCGGCGATCTGCAGGGCATTGCCGCCCTTGAGAATGATCTTCTGGATCTCCTCCAGCATCGGCATCACCTGGTAGATGCCCAGGCGGCCCTTGTAACCCTCGTTGCAGCTGTCGCAGCCGACTGCTTCGTATACGGTCAGCCCCTCGTCGATGTCCTGCTGCGTGAAGCCGGCGGCCAGCAGGGTCTCCGGCGGCAGTTCGATCGGCTTCTTGCAGTCGTGCAGGCGGCGGGCCAGGCGCTGCGCCACGATCAGGGTGACCGACGAGGTGATGTTGTAGGGCGCGATGCCCATGTTCATCAGGCGCGCGATGGTCTGCGAGGCGTCGTTGGTGTGCAGGGTGGACAGCACCATGTGGCCGGTCTGCGCGGCCTTGATCGCGATCTCGGCGGTTTCCAGGTCGCGGATTTCGCCGACCATGATCACGTCCGGATCCTGGCGCAGGAACGAGCGCAGTGCGGCGGCGAAGGTCATGCCGCGCTTCACGTTCTGCTGCACCTGGTTGATGCCTTCCACGCGGATTTCCACCGGGTCTTCCACGGTGGAGATGTTGCGCTCGGCGGTGTTGAGCATGTTGAGCGCGGTATACAACGACACCGTCTTGCCCGAACCGGTGGGGCCGGTGACCAGCACCATGCCGTAGGGCTTGTGGATGGCGTCCACGTAGAGCTTCTGCTGCTCCGGCTCGTAGCCGAGCTTCTCGATGCCGATCCTGGCGGCCGAGCCGTCCAGGATACGCAGCACGATCTTCTCGCCGAACAGCGTGGGCAGCGTGCTCACGCGAAAGTCGACCGCACGGCTCTTGGACAGGTTGAGCTTGATGCGGCCGTCCTGCGGCACGCGCTTCTCGGCGATGTCCAACTGGGCCATCACCTTCAGTCGCGAGGAGATGCGGCTGGCCAGCTTCATCGGCGGGCTGGCCACCGCGCGCAGCATGCCGTCCATGCGGAAGCGCACGCGGTACTGGGTCTCGAACGGTTCGAAGTGGATGTCCGAGGCGCCGCGGCGGATGGCGTCGACCAGCACCTTGTTGACGAACTTGACCACCGGGGCATCGTCGCCACCGGTGGCATCGATGCCGCTGGATTCAGCCTCCTCCTCGCCGCCGCTGGTTTCCAGCTCCAGGTTGTCCAGCTCGCTGCCGCCCATGTCCGAGATCGTGTTGCCGGCGGCGGCAAGCGCGGTCTCGATCACCCGCTGCAGCTGGCTGCGCTCGACCAGGATGGGTTCCACCATGCAGTTGGAGTGGAACTTGATCTCGTCCAGCGCGTGCGACTGCATGGGATCGGCAATGCCCACGTACAGCCGCTTGCCGCGGCGGAACAGCGGCAGCGCGCGGTGCTTGGTGATCAGCGCCTCGCTGATCAGGTTCAGCGGCATGCCGGACGGCGCCAGCGCCGACACGTCCATCATCGGCATGCCGAATTCCACCGACGCCACCTGGGTGAAGCGCGTGCTGTCGACCATCTGGTGGTCGAGCAGCCACGAGGCGAGCGTGACCTTGGCCTGGGTCGACTCGGTGACGGCCTTGCGCACCTCGGCCTCGGGTACCACGCCCTCGGACACCAGTCGACGGGCCATGCCCGATAGCCCGGCAAGCGACGCCGGCTGCACTTGAGATGCCATGGTGAAACCTGCTCCAGCCCGCTGATTGGCGGGGAATTTACCCCACTCTACCAGCGCGGTCATCCGCTGCAAGCGCCATCGGGCGAGGCGTTGCGGATAGGCTGGGCGGGTCCTGCCGGATGGCGCCGATCACAGCGTAAGGGCCGGCTTGCGCGCTATGATCCCGGGCCAGACTCGGGGGAGCCCGCCGTTGAATCCAAGCATCATCCTGCCCGCCAAGAACGAGGCGGTTGCGCTGGCCCAGTTGCTGCCGTCGCTGCGCCAGCGCCACCCCGAGGCCGAGATCATCGTGGTGGACGACGGCTCCACCGATGACACCGCCGGGGTCTGTGCGCAGGCCGGGGTGATCCGGCTGGGTTCGCCGTACTCCATGGGTAACGGCGCCGCGATCAAGCGCGGCGCGCGTGCGGCCAGCGGCGACGTGCTGGTGTTCATGGATGGCGACGGCCAGCACGATCCGGCCGACGTGGCCCGCCTGCTGGCCCGGCTGGACGAGGGCTACGACATGGTGGTCGGCGCCCGCGCCTGGGAGGGCCAGGCCGGCGTCGGCCGCGGCATGGCCAACACCTTCTACAACTGGCTGGCCACCCGCATGACCGGGCACCCGGTGGCCGACCTCACCTCCGGCTTCCGCGCCGTGCGGGCGGACAAGTTCCGCGAGTTCCTGCACCTGCTGCCCAATGGCTTCAGCTACCCCACCACCAGTACCATGGCGTTTTTCCGCAGCGCTTACGCGGTAGCCTACGAGCCTATCCACGTGGCGCAGCGCGACGGCACCACTAGCCACATCCGGCCGCTGCGCGACGGTCTGCGCTTTTTGCTGATCATCTTCAAGATCGCCACACTTTACTCGCCGCTCAAGCTGTTCGTGCCGGTGAGCTTTGCCTTTTTTGTACTGGGCTGTAGCAACTACCTTTGGACCTTCCTGCAGTCTGGGCGCCTCACAAACGGAAGCACGTTGCTGTGGAGTGCGGCGGTGATCATATTTCTGATCGGCCTAGTGTCAGAGCAGATCACGGCATTGATATATCGGGCGCAATGAGCAAGTCAAGGCGTCCACGTGTTCTGCTGGTTACTCGCAATCTTCCACCTCTAGTGGGGGGGATGGAGAGGCTGAACTGGCATATGGCCGATGAGTTGTCACGCCACGCCGATGTGCGGGTCGTCGCACCTACAGGCGCGGCGGCGAGTGCCCCAGCGTCACTAATAGTTTACGAGGTGCCTCTCAATCCGCTTTGGAAATTCCTGGTCAAGGCGCAGTGGGTTGCTTGGCGGGTGGCGCGAACGTGGAAGGCTGACGTTGTTCTCGCAGGTAGCGGCCTGACCGCTCCGGCGGTTTGGCTTGCCTCGCGTGGATCTGATGCCCTGTCGGCGGCGTATGTGCATGGGCTGGACCTTGCTGCGCACCACCCGGTTTACCGTTGTCTGTGGCGTCCTGCATTGCGACATATGAATTGCGTAATCGCTAACAGCCGCTCCACGGCAGCGTTGGCACAAGACATCGGCATTGAGCAGAGGCGCATTGGCATCGTAAATCCTGGGGTCGATTTGCCGATCGATCCGACTTCATCTAAGTGCGAGACCTTGGAGGTCGGCAAATATGAGGGAGTGCCGAAAGACGATCGCGTGCAGATGGACCGGTTGGAATTTCGGAAGAATTACCAACTCGGAAACCGACCAGTCTTGCTCTCGGTTGGCCGCTTATCCACTCGCAAAGGATTGCGTGAATTCGTGGAGCGGGCATTACCACGCATTGCTGCCGTTTACCCGGACGTGCTGCTCCTGGTGGTGGGCGATGAGCCGAAAGATGCACTAGGTGCACAAGCGCAATCACGCGAAAGCATCCAAGCGGTTGCTGAGCTGTCTGATCTAGGGGCGAACCTGAGATTCTTGGGCACAATCACCGACTATCAAGTGCTCGGGTCGATTTATCTCGCAGCTGACGTGCACGTGTTTCCGGTGCGCGATATTAGGGGGGATCCGGAGGGGTTCGGGATGGTGGCAGTAGAGGCGGCCGCTCATGGATTGCCTACAGTGGCCTTCAGTACGGGTGGCATTGTGGATGCGGTCGCTGAGGGGAAGTCGGGCCACCTGGTCAAAAGCGGGGACTATCTTGGCTTCGCCCAATCGGTGTTAAGGACGCTTAGCGAATCAGAAGCGTTGAGGGATAGTTGCCAGGTTTTTGCGCAGAAATTTGCTTGGAGTGAGTTCGGTCGAGAAATAAGTGGATTGCTAGGGGTTGTTGATCCGGATTTAGATTCTCCTGAGAACGTCGCATGATCACCAGTATGCCTGAGCGACGGCCCCACGCCGTGTTAGACGCGGCCTCTCGTAGTGCCAAAGCGCTCAAGATTGAGCGGCTGCTGAATCTTGTTAATCGACCACAGCCTCTGCGTTTATTGGAAATTGGCACAGGATCTGGAGGCATTGCGCAATATTTTGCAGATCATGATTCCATGCGATGCGAGGTTGTCGCCGTGGATGTTGTAGACAATAGGAGTGTGAGCGATGGTTACGAGTTTCACTTGGTGAAGGGAGTGGCGTTACCCTTTGCTGATGCGAATTTCGATGTCGTTATCAGTAATCATGTTATTGAGCATGTAGGGGATGTCAGTGCGCAGGCACAGCACTTATCCGAAATCCGCCGCGTGATGAAGCAGGACGGCGTCGGCTACTTAGCCGTACCCAATCGCTGGATGCTTACTGAGCCTCACTACCGCTTGATGTTCCTGAGCTGGTTACCCGAGGCATGGCGGACGCCCTATTTGCGAGCAATGCATCGGGGTGAAAACTACGATTGCGTACCGCTTACGGTGCCTCATTTGGAAAGGCTTTTGGGTAACGCCGGATTCAAACACCGCAATCTCAGCGTCGAGGCATTGCGAGCCACATTCGAGATCGAACGGCCATACACCCCCGGTGCGAGGCTGCTTCGCGCCCTGCCGGATACCCCTTTGCGGATGCTGCGCCGGCTCATTCCGACCCTGATCTATGAATTGCACCGGCCAGACAATGGCGCGCCGGGGCGCGGCTGATGTCGGTCCGTTTGCCTGAATTCGGGGACGTGAAGCTGCCCCATCACCCCGACGGTACCGGCTTGGTCACGGTCACCGTTACCTACAATCCGGATCCGGAAATACTGGCCCGGCAGCAACAGCTGCTTCCGCCAGTTGCATTGAAGGTCCTCGTGGACAATGGCTCCACGCCCGAGTTGCGGGAGCGGATCGCTGGTATCGCGGCCAGGCACGGTGCGGTGCTTGTTCAGAACGACGTCAATGTCGGTCTGGCGGCGGCCCTGAATCAGGGCGCCCGGCATGCGCGTACCCTACTTCCATCCAGCCGATTTCTTCTCTTGCTGGATCAGGACAGCGAGCCGGACGACGGAGCGGTAGAGCGCCTGGTCGCGCGCTACGCGGAGATTGAAGCGCTGGCAGGAACGGCGTGTTGCATCGGTCCTCGCCTGATTGACGTGCAGACGAACCTCGAGCACGGATTTCACCAGCAGCAGGGCTGGCTCTGGATCCGGCGTTATCCCGCATCGACCAGCCGGGAGCCACTGGCCGTGGCGAATCTCAACGGAAGTGGCACGCTGATGCCGTTTTTCCTGTTCGAGGCACTCGGCGGGTTGGAGGAGGAGTTGTTCATCGATCACGTCGATACGGAGTGGGCGTTCCGCGTCCGCGCTGCAGGCCATGGCCTCTATGCCGTGCCCGACGTGTCGTTCCGCCACCGCATGGGCGACCGAAGTTTGCGGTTCTGGTTGTTCGGCTGGAGGGTATGGCCGGAGCGCTCACCGCAGCGGCACTACTACCTGTTTCGAAACACAATGCGACTGATGCGTCGGCCATACGTTCCACGTGTGTGGAAAGCATGGGCGCTACTAAAATCGGCGCTGACCCTTCTGACGCACCTGGTGTTTGATCCAGCACGCGCGGCGCAACTGCGAAATATGCTTGCCGGTGTCAGGGATGGGTTGCGACGAGAGAATTGAGGACGGACTGGCTCGTGACCCTATAGGCGTTTCGGCGCCGGCTTGTCACCGCCGAGCGGCCCCGGCTGATCATGTGAAGGCGACCGAATGTCCGCAGATGACTATCCATTGATCACCACGATCATTCCGACCTGCAGACGTCCGGAATTGCTCCGGCGCGCGGTATTGAGTGCCTTGGCGCAGGCGGGTTCGTCGGCTCGAATGACTGTTTTCTGCAATGCGTCGAGCGAGGCGACCGGGGATCTCGTGACGTAGCTAGCGGCGAATGGCCCCAGGGTTACTTTCCATTCTCATCCAGAGAATATCGGCGTGCTGGCCAATTTCCAGTTCGGCCTGACTCAGGGTAGAAGCGAGCTATTTCTCGTTCCTGTCGGATGATGATGTGCTCTTTCCCGGCTTCTCAAAAGTGCAGTTGCCGGACTTGAAACTTTTTCCGGGGTCTCGTTCTGGCGCGGAGTGACGGTGTCGCTCCCGCTGGACGGAAGCTTAGTCAGTACCGGCGTGGCGGATTGGCGCAGAGACGGCGTCGTCTTCGCCGGGCGGTTTGTTATGGATGCTGCGGGGAAGCATGCCGGGTTGGATAAGCGCGCTTTTTCGCAAGAGCGTCATGGACGATGACGGCCTGTTCAACGAGACGCTACAGGACCGTCGGATATCGAATACATGTTGCAGCCAGCCGGCGGCTATCCACTAGTCATCTCGAAGATCGCGGCCGCCATCGTTCAGGGAGACGGCTCCGCTGAAGGGGTTCTGGTCAGGGGGGGCGGGCGATAATGTGGATGACATGCAGGGCGGGACATTCTGGTGATTGGCTTTGGCCTGTACGATGCACCCCAGCGTTGCGTTTAGGCATCGTATCGGCGAGAGGGTGTGGCTGTTCTGGTAGCGGGTGGCGTCCGGCCGTATCGTTCGCCGTTGCAGCGCCATTATCTGTCCCGGAACGCGGTACGCCTGATGCACCAACGCTATGTTCCCCCGAATTTTCGAGGCACGGGCGGTGGTGAAGCTGGTGATGACGCCCTGCTCTGCTCCTATGCTGTGTTTGGGCGGTAGACCAAGGTGATGTGGCAGGGTGTGGCGAACGGTTGACGCGCGGAGCGTACGGGAAAACTAAGTGACTGACGAAACCATCTACGTAACGCGACCGTTCCTTCCGCCGCTTGACGAGCTGCTGCCATCGCTCGAACGCATCTGGGCGACGCGTGAGCTCACCAACGGCGCAGCATTTCATCGCGAGTTCGAGGAGGCGTTGGCGAAGTACCTCCGAGTACCCTACGTGTCATTGTTCACCAACGCGACCATCGCGTTGGTAACAGCGCTACAGTGCCTGCGCATCACGGGCGAGGTTATTACGGCCCCGTACTCGTTCGTTGCTACGGCGCACTCGTTGTTATGGAACGGCGTCGAGCCAGTGTTCGCCGACATTGACCCGCAAACACTTACCCTGGATCCCGCACGCGTTGAAGAGGCGATCACGCCGCGCACGACTGCGATCATGCCGGTGCATGTCTACGGCCGTCCGGCCGACGTCAACGGCTTGCAGCGGATCGCCGATACCTATGGGCTGCGCATCATCTATGACGCGGCCCACGGTTTCGGCGCGCAATACAACGGCCGCTCCCTCGCCGATTATGGCGACCTCTCGGTGCTGAGCTTCCATGCCACGAAGGTATTCAACACCTTCGAGGGCGGAGCGATCGTCTCGCGTGACGCGCAGACCAAGCAGCGTATTGACTACCTGAAGAACTTCGGTTTCGCCGGCGAGACCACAGTGGTTGCATCGGGCATAAATGGCAAGATGAGCGAGTTCCAGGCGGCACTGGGCCTATTGCAGTTGAAGTACATCGACGATTGCATAGCTCGGCGCGGCGAAGTGGCGCGGCGTTACGATGCTGCTTTCGCCGATGTCGTCGGCATCGACGTGCTGGGCGCGCTTGACCACTACATCCCGAACTTCAGTTACTACCCGATCTTCATTGGTCGTGATTACCCGATCGAGCGCGACACTCTCTACGCGAATCTCCGCGAAGCGGGCATACATGGTCGTCGCTATTTCTATCCGCTGATCAGCGATTTCCCCATGTATCGCGGACGTCCTTCAGCGGCGAGGGCCGGCCTCCCGATCGCGCACCAAGTCGCGGACTCCGTGATCTGCCTGCCGATTTATCCGGAACTGCAGGAGGCGGATCAGCAACGCATCATCGATTGCGTCAGGCGCGCAAACGCATGAATGCACATTTGACCCGCCAGGAACTGCGCGAAGCGGGGTTCGGGGGCTTTGGCGAGGACGTGCGCATTTCACGCAAGGCGTCCTTTTATGGTGCGGAGCGTATTCGTCTCGGCAACCACGTCCGAATCGACGACTTCTGCGTGCTCAGCGCAGGCAAGCGCGGCATCGCGATCGGCGACCGCGTCCACATCGCCGTCTACTCCAGCTTGATCGGCGAGGGGCGGATCCAGCTGTGCGACTACGCCAACATCTCGTCACGTGTGTCGATTTATTCGAGCAACGATGATTATTCTGGCGAGACGATGACCAACCCGATGGTTCCGGGGGCCTACACTGGCGTCCAGCACGCGGATGTCGTCATCGGGCGGCACGTGATCGTCGGGAGCGGAAGCGTGATCCTGCCGGGTGTCGAACTTGGCGAAGGGGCCGCGATCGGAGCTTTGTCGCTCGTGCGCGAGTCTTGCGAGCCATTCTCTATCTATGCGGGCACCCCGGCGAGACGAATCGGGGAACGTAAGCGCACGCTGCTGGAACTAGAGCGCAAGTTGCGGGACAAAGGAAGCGCGTGATCGGACGGACTCGCCTACGCGACAACGTTGTCGCGAACCTCGCGGGCACGGCGGTGGCCGCCGGGGTGGCGGTGCTTTCGGCGCCGCTCATCTATCGCTGGATGGGGGCGGGTGCGTACGGGCTGGTCGGCGTGTATGTGCTGCTACAGACGCTCATGCCGCTGTTTGATGCGGGCATCACAGCGGGGCTCGCGCGCGCTGTCGCGTGGCATCGCGAACGTTCGCTGGGGGAAGTGCGCACACTGGTGCAGGCAGCGCTGCGTCCGATAGCCGCGTTGGCAGTGGTGTTCGTCTTTGTCGCCGCGTTCGGCGCCGATCCACTGGCCCGGCATTGGCTTGGCGACTCGACTATCCCCTTCAGAACTGTGCGCCTGGCGCTCTGGTGGATGGCGGGCGCCCTGGCCGTTCGCCTGGTGGCTGGACTTGGGCGTGCGTCGCTGATGGCGCTTGAACTGCAATCGAGCGCCAATGCGGTGCAGGCCGCTGCGGCTGTTGCGCGCACGTTTGGTGCATTGCTGTTCGCCATGGCGACGGGTACCGGGGTCATCGGCTTCTTTGCTTTGCAGGTGCCGATTTCCTTCGCCGAGTACATCGCGTATCAACGAGCGTTGCGTCGCGCGCTGCCAGTCGAACCGATGCCGGTGGCACGCGCGGACCTGTCACGCCACCTGCGTTTCGCCTTTGGCATAGCTGGACTGTCGGCTATGTGGTTATTGACATCGCAGATTGACAAGGCGCTGCTTGCCGAAAGCCTCAGGTTGCGGGGGTATGGTGCTTACTCGCTCGGGGTGCATGTCGCCTCCGTCATCCTGCTCGCGGTCGGATCCGTGCATGGCGCGGTACTGCCGCGCATGACGAGGCACGTCGCGGGCCAGGAAGAAGTGAAGCTCGGTGAGCTGTATGGAATTGCTACGACATTGACGGTGGCGATGGCTTGCGCCGTTGTCGTGGCGATCGCCATCGGTGCCAGGATGTTGGTCCCATCGCTGCGCGTTTCAGTCGACGGCATCGATCCCATGCGGATCGCGTGGCTGTACGGCATCGGCAATGCTGGTGCCGCGCTATTGGCGATGGCCTACCAGTTGCAGAACGCGCGGGGCGTTTTGCGCATGCATGCCATCGGCACGGTGCTACAGATGCTCGTGCAGGTGCCGCTCGTCGCATGGTCGGCATCCGGCGGCGATGCGGTCCGTACTGCGGTCATGTTCGCTTTTGTCAACTGGGCGTTCGCGCTCGTGTGGCTGCCGTTTGTACACGCGCGCTTTCTACCCGGTGGGCACTGGCGTTGGATGTCGCGACATCTGTTGCCAGCGCTGGTCACGGGAGTGGTGATCGGCACCGCTGCCATCCACGTCGCGCACGCATTGCCGGGTGGTTGGGTCTGGGGCGTCGTTGCTCTCGCATGTGGCACGGGAACGACTTTCGCTGCCGCGGTATCGATGGACGCGGATGCTCGGGTGGTCGTAAAGACTTGGATGGGTGCTCATGCAAGTTGATGCCGCACCCGCCGTCAGCGTATGTGTGACGACCTATCGTCATGCCCCCTATGTACGCCAATGCCTCGAGTCGGTACTTGCGCAGGATTTCGACGGCGAAATCGAATTGCTCGTCGGTGACGATGGGTCGACTGATGGTACGCGCAACATAATTGCCGACATCGCGACGCGCGATGTACGCGTAGTGCCGGTCTTCCAGTCCCGCAATCTCGGCCCTAGTGGCAACCTGGCATCGCTGGTCGCTCGCGCGAAAGGTCGCGCGATAGCGCACCTCGACGGTGACGACGCATGGCGACAGGGGAAGCTGCGCGCGCAATGCACCGTATTGGCGCGTTCGCCGGACATCGTGGCGATCTACACGAACGCGGAACTCATCTCGCCGGAAGATCATCCGCTCGGCGTCTTCAACTCTGGCGTTCCGTCCCGGATTGATCTCGCCGAGCTTCTCCGCCGCGGCAATTTCCTCAACCATAGTTCGCTGCTCTACCGTGCCGAAGCGCGCGACGCTGTGCTCGGAATGTCGCCACCCTGGATCGACTACCGTCTGCATATGCGCCTCGCCGCGCGCGGTGCGCTTGCCTATGTCGACGAACCTCTTGTCGTGCATCGTTGGCGGACTCCCGGTTCGATGATCGGGACGATGCCTCGCGCCGTGACAGATGGCCAGATCGACGCCTTCCGCGAAGCGCTTGACGCCGGAGCGTCCTCCGCAGCCGTGCGACGCACGGCGGGGCACGCTTGGGGCAAGGCGTTGGTGCAAGCTTGCATCGCGCACGACTTCGCCGACCTACGCTATTTCACAGACAGAATTAGTGCGATACCGGACCTGCATGCGGGCTTCCGCTGGCGCTTTGCGCAGGCGATGCTCGCGCCGTGGAGCGCCGTGCGCTCGACCATGTCGCGCAAGCGAGGCGTGTATTTTCCGTGAGAACGACGCAAATGAACGGCAGGTTGGGTTGGTGGAGGGCTTCGGCGATCGCGATGGCCGTTGGCGGCGCTCGCGCCCTTGGAGGGCGCTGGCGTTATTGCGTCGTGTGTGATCGTCGCGTTCCCGCCTTCCTGCCTTGGCGCGGCGGCTCGACAGCTGCGCCTCCATTGATGCGGGCTCTACACATGGTGGGCAGTGACCTCGACCATTTCGCGTGTCCGCGCTGCGGCGCCAACGATCGCGACCGGCACCTGCGGCTCTACTTCGAACGCGGCGGCGTCGCGGAGCGACTTCGAGGGGCGAGGATTCTCCATTTTGCGCCGGAGGCGCCGCTGAAGGCGTGGATCGCCACCATGCGGCCCGCGTTGCACGTGCTGGCGGACTTGTATCCTGCGCGCCCAGAAGTTTGGCGCATCAACCTAGAAGAGATTCCCTTCAGCGACGGAGCGTTCGACGTCGTGATCGCCAACCATGTCCTAGAGCACGTTAGCAACCTCGATCACGCCACGGGCGAGATCGTCCGTGTGCTTGCGCCTGGCGGCATCGCGGTTCTGCAGACCCCGTGGTGCCGCGGTCTCGCGGCAACGCTTGATGACCCTGGCGTCCAGTCGCCAGAGGCGCGAGTCCAGTTGTATGGTCAGGAAGACCATGTGCGTCTGTTCGGCCGTGATGTCTACGCACGCATTGGAATGAGCGGGCTTGAGGCCCTGCCGATGCCGCACGAGGTGGTGCTGCGGGACATCGACCCCGATCTCTACGGCGTCAATCCGGAGGAAGATCTGATGTTGTTCACACGCCCCGCGGATCGGACAGTCTTAGCAGATTGACCGAAAGGTGAAACAGCTTCAGTAGCAGTGGAGGGTCGACGACGACCGATTGCGCGTCAAAGAGGGGCAGGCTCAGAAGAGGCGTCCAGCGTCACTCGCTCCACAGCTGTGGGGGCAATAGCCGGTCAACGCCTGGCTCTAGGTAGTGATGATCCCTAGGCTATTGGCAACCATGTGGTCGCTCAATGGGAGGCAATCTGGCGCGAAGCTCGGCAATGCTGCCATTGAGGCGCCCTCCGAAATTTAAGGCCTCCAGCTTCTGAAGCGCTTGCCGAGCCTGATCGTACTTTCCGCTTGCCATAAGCATGCGTATGACGGTGGTGCGATACACGGGCTCCGCGGGCGCAGCGCTTATGGCCCTTTTGATTAAGCTCAGTCCAAGCGCGTGATCACCAACGACAGTCCACGCGTAATCGCTGTAAGTCGCCAGCAGTCGGGCGCTGGGATCCGGGTGCGAAATCGCAGCGCGGAAGGCGTCCATCATGCGTCCTTGAGGAAGATGGCAAGCGCCTTCACGAGAGCATTTTGTAAGCGCGCCGAGCGAACTTTCGTCCTGTACGCCGGCTGGGTGGGCACTTAGTTTGGCGATGAGGCTGTCCCACCAGGAGTCTTTGACCGATAGGCCCATGCGAGCATTCATAAAGATCAGCGCCTGCTCGGGGAGAATCGAGGAGTTCGGTAGGGCGGCCGCCTTCTCCAGTGCGGAATAGGCAGACTCGACGAAGGGCGAAAGCGGGTCGTAGCGGGAATAGATGATATAGGTGCGGCCCAACTCATACTGGGCGCGCGGCGAGGCGGGTGCACGTGTTGCAAGGTCCTGTGCGAGGCTCAGTGGATTGCCCCAGGCGGTTGCGGTCTGCGAGGTTTCGACTGTCCAAAGCAGCATAAGCCCCGCGAGCACGATATGTCTGGGCAGTGACAGGGGCAGTGGCAGATCGAACGGATTCGGTCGGTCAAGCTCCCGCTGTGCTGTCGCCGTTGTCTGAGCCGATCCACGAGGAGCGGCGAGAAGCGGGATGAGCGCTAGCAGCAAGCCGAAGCTGGCGAAATAATTGCGGTGCTCATAGATAAGCTCCAGCGGCAGGATAGTGCCGGTCAGCAGATGGCAGCCCAAGTAGAGCGCCAAGCCCAATGCCACCAGTGGGCGACGTCGGCGCTGCATCCATGCTGCGGTGACCAGGGCTGTAAGAAAGGCGATGCTCGCCAGCGTTGTCCAGGGCGAGAGCAGTCCCGTCGAGATCCGGAAGTCGTCGTGATAGAACGATAGAGCTCCGGGCGTGGGCAGCAGCGTCCACACAACGTAGTCGCTCACGATGCGCGATTCGCTCAGCAGTCGGGTGCCGAGGGTGAAGTCGCGGGTAGCCCAGGCGGATGGCTTTAGCAGGCCAGGCAACAACCAGGCCAGGCCTGCACTCATGGGCAAGGCGAGTGCTAGGGCAAAAAACCATTTCAGTCCGCGATGTTCGCACCTGCCCTCATGCAGGCCGCGGCTAGAGGCGAGGCGGAACACCAGCCACTCGATCAGAAAGGCATACAACGGGAGCATCACCGCTGTTTCCTTGGCAAGCAAGCCAAGGACGGTCGCCATCAATACGCTGGAAATGCACAGCCATGGACCGCGGCGACCACCTATCATGCGCTGTCGTCCGACGACGTAACCAAGCAGGCCGATCAGCACGAACAGGTTGGCCAGGCTTTCCATGCGCTGCACGACGTAGAGCACGCCGGTGAGGTTGATCGGTAGAAGCATCCAGCTGGTGGAGGTCAGTGCGGCGACTATTCCGACCCGCCTGGAATTTCCCGGTGTGGGTGATGGGGTTTCCTCCGATGGGGCGTGGTCGCGCGCGGCGTTTGCTGCTACAGAGAAGAGCAGGGCCCTTGTGAGCAGAAAGACCAGCCATCCATTGAGCAGGTGGATGGCGAGGTTGGTTGCCTTCCAACTGAATGGGGCAAGGCCAGTTGCGAGATAGTTGGCGGCGAAACTCAGTGACGCCAGTGGGCGCTTGAATTGACTTGCCGGCGACGACAGTGCGGCATTCACCAGTGACGCCAAGCTTAAATTAGAAGAATGAATACCACTGTTGTCGACGATGTTCGGGAAGTCATCGAACAGCCAACTGCCGGAGAGCCCGGGCCAGTAAACTACGGCGGTTAGCAGCGCCCCCCCCATGACCAGCCAGAAAGCCGGGGCGCGCTGTCGTAGCCATTTCGTCGTCATTGGTAGCACTTTTCAGGCTCGTAAGCGTTCCCCACCTATCCTACTGGGAGCATAGCGGTGCGTTCATTGCGGCCAGGTAGACAATGGTGTCATTGGCTATAGGGTGGTCTTTGATGAGGCCTCCGCTTTCAGCTTGATCAGATCCTTGTCTTTATCTAGCGCAGGCGTCAGACGAGTTGCTTCGGTGAGAACTACCAGCGCTTCGTGCGGGCGATCTCTCTGAACGAAATAGTTCGCCAGCAGAACGGCATAGCGGGGGGTTGCGCGATTCAAGGCCACAGCCTGCCTCAGAGCTTGATCGGCTTTAGGTTGGTCATGCAGTACCAGGCTTTCCAAGTCGGCGTACTGCACATAGAGCTCGCTGCTCGGCGCCCGATCGAGCACGATCTCGTAGGCCATCGCCAGCTTCCTTGCGTCGATGCCCTGGTTGCCCTCGTCGACGCGAACCCTACCGAGCCTCGCCAATGAATTCCTTTCCTCTGGGCCTACAGGGCGCGTTTTCAGTTTGCTGAGAAAGTGATCCCACCAGGTCGGGTCCAGTTTCACCCCGCCGCCGGAGGCCATTAGCAACAGTGCCTGGTCGGGCAGGGTCGAAGCATTGGGGAGTGCCGACGACCGCTCCAACTCGGATACGGCGCGGGCATACATCGGTGAAGCCGGATCTCCACCGGACATCATCATGTATCGGGTTGCTAGATCGTAGCCGGCCCGCGACGATGATGGATTGTCCTCAGCCAGAGTCAGCGCCAACTGCAGTGGGTTGCCCCAAGTGGCTGCGCGAATGACGGCAAAGAAACATAGGGCGGCAATCGAGATGATCCCCAGTATTTGCGGCAGCTTGGGGTGCGCACTGCGTGTGACAAGCCAAAGGATGTCAGCGATGGCTAGCACGATGCCAAAGATGGCCGGGTAGTTGCGATGCTCAAACACTAGTTCCAGCGGCAGTGGCGCGCTGGTGAGTGCGTGCGCCACGAAGAACCATAGAATGCCCACGGCAAATAAGGGTCGTCGCCGCCGCAATGCCAGCGCCGCAACAACGAGCGCGAGCAGGAAGCAGCCGCCGACAAGCGTGGAGACGGGCTCGAGCCAGCCTTTGGAGGCAGCGTAGCCGTCGTAATAAAAATGCATGTGGCCAGGCAGCGGAAACACGATCCATCCCAAGTACAGGCACAGGGCCCGCAATTGGGTCAATGTGCGCTCCCAAGCGCTGAAGCTCCGGCCGGAAAACGCTGCCGGCGTGGCGTAGTGAGGTAACCCGTAAAGTACTAGGACAGCGACTGCAGCTACACACCCACTGGCGTAAAATAACTTCCATCCCCTGGAGGCGCCAATGCTATGCGCCTTGAAACGAAAAAGCGTGAATTCCAGTATCAAGGTGTATGCCGGAATTAGAATTGCCGTCTCCTTAGCGGTGTATCCCACTACCGCGGAAAGGGCTGTAATTACTAGCCACGGCCATGCCCGCGCGTGACGCATCTGGTTGTCACGCGCCTTCACGTAGCTGAGCAGGCCGACCAGGGTGAAGGTGAAGCCGAGAAGCTCCATGCGCTGTACCACATACATCACGCTGGAGACCTGCAGCGGATGGACGGCCCATGCCAGGGTTACCACCAATGCCCAGGCAGCTATGTGCGAAGGTTGATCCGGGGCAGCCTGCTCCGCGTAGCGGAGCCAAGCGATCGTCAGTAGTCGCCTCGCCAGAAGAAACAGCAGCCAAGCGTTCGCAAGGTGGATTGCGAGATTGGTGGCCTTGAATCCCCATGCGCTGCTGCCGAGGGCGAAATTCAACGCGAGACTGAGCATGGCTAGGGGGCGATGAAGGTTGCTGTTTGACCAGAGGACTACATCTTTCCAGTAGGCCCAGGTCCAGCTGGCGTTCTCAATCAATTTGTTGTCGGCAAATACGGGGTAGTCGTCAAATATGAAAGTCCCGTACAGCGCCGGCATGTAAGTAAAACAGATCAGAGCGAAGCATCCAGCAAAATAGATAATCGATCGCTTCGTGATGCCGGGGACTTTCATAGAAGATTCTCTTGCCCTACCCGATGACGGATTTTATCTGCTTGGCGAACAGGGCGCTTCCGTTGCTGGCCAAAACTTGGCCTCCCGACGCTACATATATTCGCAAAGGAAAATGGATAGTGACGCTCTCATGTTGCAAAAGGACTTTGATATCGCACTGCGCACGCTGGCATGCGGCAACAGCTCGCGGCAGAAGACTTGTAGGTGGAGATTTAGCTTGTCCGACTCGCGCCATCCTGAGATGTCCACATCGGCGAGCGGTGAGTCGGGTGGTCGGGTTGTCCGTCGGAGATCGTCCGCTTACCTCTGAATCTAATGATTGGCAGTTTTGCGCCACGTTGGCCCAATAGATTTCGTTGCGCGACTCAAAAAAAAGGAGGGACTAAGTCCCTCCTTCTGGACAACTAAGACGCAAGCTATTATGAGCAGCCCTTCGGCTTGAACTTCGCGTCAAGGCTGCCGCCGGTCACGCAGCTCCAGGAGCCGCTCGCATTGCGATCCCACTCGACGGTCTTGCCCGACACTTTAGGATTGCCGGCGATGGTGCACTTGATGGAACCCACGCCCGAGGAGACAGTGTGGGTCACAGCGATCGTGCTGCAGCGGGTCGTCGGCGACTGCAGGCCGATATCCGCAGCGGTGGTCAGTGCGGTGGTCGCGCCATTGTTGACAGCCTCTTCGAACGCAGTCTTGCCGGGGGTGATATCGGCAAGGCCGGCGGTCACCTGCGAGCGGGCCACATAATTCTGATACTGCGGCAGCGCAATGGCCGCCAGGATTGCGATGATCGCGACCACGATCATCAGTTCGATAAGGGTAAAGCCCTTCTGGTTCTTCATGAGAGTTCCTCTTTCCAAGTTGACTAACCGTAACGCCCCCTGAGCCCCAGGCCCAGATACCCCTGTTGGGTCTGGTTCCCCTTTTCACGTGGTCAGGAAAGACCAGGAAGCTCGCGGCAACTGAAGCAGATTACATGCCATACCTGCCGCATGGGTATTTGCTCACAGGTGCCCCGCCGGCGATTGTGCATGGAGTCACGAAAGCTCACAAGCGAAGCTTGAAGGCGCGGAACGTGACATCAGCGCCGTGACAGCAACTTGCGACGCCGAGAGACCTTCTGCGTCACAAGTGGACGCGAAAGGTCATTTCTTGGCTGCGTTTCTCCGCGCATCTGCGTTCCGCTTTGCGCCTAGGGGCCGCAGCCCTTGGGGGTTTGGCGGGCGTCGAGATCGGTCTGGCACCGCCATGTTCCTGATCCGTTCCTGGCCCAGGTAATCGTTCTGCCGTCAACTTCAGGATTGCCCTTGATCTTGCAACTGAGGCTTCCGGCGCCGCCTGTTGGAGCAACGGCGCTCACGTTGCAACGCTCGGTTGTTGCACTCATACCGAGATTGCCAACAGTCTCGTAGAGGGCCGCATCGGTGTCGCCATCGTTTACCCGGGCTTCGTACGCTGTGCGGCCGGGGGTGAGTTCGTCCAGCGCGGCGGCAGCCTGGGACCTTGCCGTGTAATCGCTATAAAGCGGCAGTGCGATAGCCGCGAGGATGGCAATGATGGCTACGACGATCATCAACTCGATCAACGTAAAGCCGTTGGACGCTCGATAGCGCTGCATGTGGAAATCCCCCTGGAAGTTCCCGGAACAAGGCACGTTCTGTACCAAGCCACAGGGACGAACGTGACCACCTCGACAGAACGGAGAGCTCCCCCGGCTGGCAGGGGGGCGAAAAGTGGCGACAATGCCCGAGCCATTTCCGGAACAGGGTGTCTGCGATGAAAAGCCTGCCGATCTTGCTGGTTCTCGTGTTTGCACCATGGGTCGCCACTGCGGGCTCCCGGCCGGCGCCAGCGGGGGCTCATCCCTTCAATGTGCATGACCTGGTAATGCTCGACCGCGTGAGCGATCCACAGCTTTCGCCTGACGGACGCTTCGCCGCCTTCAGCCTGCGCAGCACAGACTACGCCGCGAACAAGGGCGTCAATTCGGTCTATGTGCTGGACCTGCACGGCGGTGCGGCGCCGGTAAAGGTGGTGAGTGGCGGCAGCTCTGCGCGCTGGTCGGCGGATGGCAAGAGCCTGTTCTACGTGGCCCCGGCCGCCGGCGTGGACCAGCTGTGGCGCGTGAATCTGGCGATCGGCAAGCACGGTGTGGCGTCGGGCACGCCGGTCCAGGTGAGTCATGGCCCGCTGGACCTGGGCGGCTTCTCTCTCTCGCCGGATGGCAAGCGCGTGGCGATGACCTATGAGGTCTATCCCGATTGCGCCGATCTGGCCTGCACGAAGGAGCGCATGGACGGCGACGCGTCGGACAAATCCACCGGCACGCTCTACAAAAAGCTGTTCGTGCGCCACTGGGGTGCGTGGGCGACCGGGCGGCGCAACCAGCTCTTCGTGGCGAGCTTCGATGCGCGCGGCCAGCTGCCGGCCGAACCTACGCTGGTCAGCCGCGACATGGACGGCGACGTGCCGAGCAAGCCGTTCGGTGGCATGGAGGAGGTGGCGTTTGCGCCAGATGGGCAGAGCATCTATTTCGGAGCCCGCATCGCCGGCAGCAGCGAGCCGTGGTCGACCAATTTCGATGTCTACCGCGCACCGGTGGACGGCTCCGCCGCTCCGCAGAATCTCACGGCGGCCAACCCGGCATGGGATGCCTATCCGGTGCCGTCGCCGGACGGCCGCACGCTCTATTACCTGGCGATGAAGGAGCCAGGCTTCGAGGCCGATCGCTTCGCGATCATGGCGATGGATCTGGCCAGCGGCACCACGCGCGAGGTGGACCCGCAATGGGATCGCTCACCAGGCAGTCTGTCGATCTCTGCGGATGGCAAGACGCTGCTCGCCACTGCCGATGATCACGGCCAACACCCGTTGTTTGCCATCGATCCAACTACTGGCAAGGTGCACCTGCTGGTGGGTGACGGCACGGTCAGCGGCTATGCCGTGACGGGCAATACCTTGCTGCTGGCGCGGGATGATCTCAAACGCCCGGCCGATCTGTACGTGGCCAAGACGAGCGGGCACGGCCTGCGCCAGGTCACCCACTTCAACGTCGACCGGATGCGTGATGCGAAGGTCGGTGACTTTGAGTTCTTCAGCTTCACCGGCGCCAACCATGAGCCGGTGCAGGGCTATGTGGTGAAGCCGGTCGGCTACCAGCGCGGCAAGACCTATCCGGTCGCCTTCATCATCCACGGCGGGCCGCAGGGCGCGATGAACAACGGCTGGAGCTATCGCTGGAATCCGCAGACCTATGCTGGGCAGGGCTTTGCCGTGGTCACGGTCAACTTTCACGGTTCCACCGGCTACGGCCAAGCCTTTACCAATGCCATCTCCGGCGACTGGGGCGGCAGGCCGCTGGAAGATCTCCAGGCCGGCTGGAGCGCCGCCCTGGCGAAGTACCGCTTTCTTGACGGCGACCGCGCCTGCGCGCTCGGCGCCAGCTACGGCGGCTACATGGTGTACTGGATGGCGGGCGTGTGGAATGGCCCGTGGAAGTGCTTCGTCGACCACGACGGCGTGTTCGACACGCGCGCCATGTACTACGACACCGAAGAGCTGTGGTTCGAGGAAAAGGAGAACGGCGGCACGCCGTTCGATCACCCCGAGAACTACGAGCGCTTCAATCCGGTCAACCACGTGAAGGACTGGCGCGTGCCGATGCTGGTGGTGCACAGCGGCAAGGACTTCCGCATTCCGATCACGCAGGGGCTAGGCGCTTTCACTGCGCTGCAACGTCGCGGCATTCCCAGCGAGTTCCTCACCTTCCCCGACGAAAACCACTTCGTGCTCAAGCCGCAGAACAGCGTGCAGTGGCATGAGGCGGTGAATGCGTGGCTGAAGAAGTGGACGGCGGGCGCCGCAAGCCCGTAGGCCGTGGGTTTCGTGTGGGAGCGACTTCAGCCGCGACGCTGTGGGTGTGGTGAGGTGGTCGGGGCTGAAAGCCCCTCCTGCAGGGCGCGCGCGGTTGTGGGATTCGGCTCAAGTTTCCCCGCATGCGGTCGATCTGCTCCAGGACAGCGAGCGCCGCGCGGCGCTCTCGCAGACGAGGCCCTCCATGTCCGACGCTTCCCCACACGACGCCCCGCCGTCGCAGTACCTCACCCTCAACCTCGCGCACGAGGAATACGGCGTGGACATCCTCGCCGTGCGCGAGATCCGCGGCTGGACGCCGGTGACGCGCATTCCGCAGGCGCCGGCCTATGTGCTGGGCGTGCTCAACCTGCGCGGCGCGATCGTGCCGGTGATCGACATGCGCCTGCGCTTCGGCCTGCCGCGCGAGGCATACACCGCCAACACCGTGACCGTGATCGTCGCCGTCGCCGGGCGCAATTTCGGCGTGGTGGTGGACGCGGTGTCCGACGTGCTCGACGTGGACGCCGCCAACCTGCGCCCGGTGCCGGACATGGGCACCACCGTGGATACCGCATACCTCAAGGGCCTCACCGCCGTGGACGAGCGGATGGTGCTGCTGCTTGACGTGGACAAGCTGCTTCAGCCGCAGGACGCGCAGATGCTCGAAGCCGCCCTTCCGGCGGTCGCCGATGTGAAAGCCGTTGCCTGACAGGACCTGACATGAAATTGCCCAAGCTCGCCTTCAAGATTCCCTCCCTGAACATCCGCTGGCGCCTGCGCATCGTGCTCGGCCTGCTCACGCTGATGCTGCTGATCGGCGCGGCGATCGGCTTCGGCTCGATGCAGCTGCAGAACGAGGGGCTGCGCCGCGTCTACCAGGACGAGATGGTGCCGGCCAACATGGTGTCGCGCATCAACAACAAGTCGCTGCTCGCCTTCATCCTGATGAGCGAAGCCAGCGGCATGGTCGACAAGCCCGGCCAGCTCAAGCAGAAAATGGCCGAGTACAACGCGCTGCAGGCCGAGCTGACCAAGCTCAAGGCCGAGTACGCGAAGGTGCCCAAGAACCCCGCGGTCGAGGCCGAGTACAAGAAGTACCAGGCCGACGATGCCGACTACGGTTCCGCCAGCAAGGACATGGAGGACGCGCTCAACCAGGCCGACGCCGGCGCCGCCGACGTGCTGGAGATGGAGGTGCGTCCGCTGCTGCTCACCCGCCAGAACAAGCTCGACCGGCTGATGGACGTGCAGCGCGCCGAGGCGAAGCAGATCTACGACGACCAGGTGACCCGCTTCAAGCGGGTGCGCCTGGTGAGCATCAGCGCGCTGGCGCTGGGCCTGCTGCTGGCCATCGTGATGGCGCTGACGCTGAGCCGCTCGATCCTCCGCACGCTGGCCTACGCCGGCAAGGTTGCTCGCGAGATCGCGCAGGGCAAGCTGGGCCACGACATCCAGGTCGACCGCAAGGACGAGCTGGGCGAGCTGCTCGACGCGTTCCGCACCATGGACCTGCGCCTGTCGGCGATCGTCAGCGAGGTGCGCAACGGCTCGGGTGAGGTCAGCACGGCCGCGCAGCAGATCGCCCGCGGCAACGACGACCTCAGCCAGCGCACGCAGGAGCAGGCCTCCTCGCTGGAGGAGACTGCCTCGTCGATGGAGCAGATGACCTCCACCGTGAAGCAGAACGCCGAGAACGCCAGCCACGCCAACCAGCTCGCCCGCGGCGCCCGCGAGCAGGCCGAGCGCGGCGGCGAGGTGGTGACCCAGGCGGTGGTCGCGATGAAGGCGATCAACGACTCCAGCCGCAAGATTTCCGACATCGTCAGCCTGATCGACGAGATCGCCTTCCAGACCAACCTGCTGGCGCTCAACGCCGCGGTGGAGGCGGCGCGCGCCGGCGAGCAGGGCCGCGGCTTCGCGGTGGTGGCCACCGAGGTGCGCAACCTGGCTCAGCGCAGCGCCGGCGCGGCGAAGGAGATCAAGGGCCTGATCAAGGACAGCGCCGAGAAGGTGCACAACGGCACCGCGCTGGTCGACCAGACCGGCAAGTCGCTGGCCGAGATCGTCGACAGCGTGAAGAAGGTCACCGACATCGTGGCCGAGATCGCCGCGGCCAGCGCCGAGCAGTCCGCCGGCATCGACCAGGTGAACCACGCCGTGCTGCAGATGGACGAGATGACCCAGCAGAACGCCGCCCTGGTGGAAGAGGCCGCCGCGGCCGCCCGCGCCATGCAGGAGCAGGCCGCCGAGCTGACCCAGCAGGTGGGCTTCTTCCGGCTCGACGAGCACCTGGGCGACGTGGCGCCGTCGGTGGCCACGCGGGCGAAGACGGCGGTGGCCGAGGCCGAGGCGGTGTTCGCCGCGGTGCGCAGCGCGCCGGCCCCTGCCGCCGCCCGGTCGGCGCAGCGCACGGCCGAGACCGCCGACGCCGGTGCCTGGAAGGAGTTCTGACCGATGTCCGCACGCCTGGCCCAGCATGACGTGCGCCCCGACCCGGCAGGCGCCGCGACGGCCATGAACGGGCCGCCGCTGGGCGACGCGGACTTTGCCTTCCTGCGCCGGTTTGTCTACGACCAGTGCGGCATCGCCCTGAGCGAGCAGAAGCGCCAGCTGGTGCAGGGCCGCCTGCAGCGCCGCCTGCGCGCGCTGCGGCTGCGCGATTTCCGCGAGTACTGCGAGGTGCTCAGGCGCGAGCCGGACGCCGAGCTGGGCGAGCTGGCCAGTGCGATCAGCACCAACGTCACCGCGTTCTTCCGCGAAATGCACCACTACGACCTGCTGGTGGACAAGCTGCTGCCGGAGTGGCTGGAGCACAAGCGCCGGCAGGGCGATCGCCTGCGCATCTGGTCGGCCGGCTGCTCCACCGGCGAGGAGCCGTACGCGCTGGCGATGGTGCTGGCCGAGGCGCTCGAACGCAGCGGCGGCCCGGTGGACGCGAAGATCCTCGCCACCGACCTCTCGCCGCAGGCGCTGGAGGTCGCCCGCAAGGGCGTCTACGCGCTGGACCGCCTGGGCGGCGTCAGCGACGAGCGCCGCAAGCGCTGGTTCCTGCGCGGGCAGGGCGAGTACGACGGGCTGGTTTCGGTGCATCCGCGCCTGCGCGAGCTGGTCGCCATCCTGCCGCTGAACCTGCTGCACGACTGGCCGATGCAGGGCCCGTTCGACGCGATCTTCTGCCGCAACGTGGTGATCTACTTCGACAAGCCGACCAAGGAAAAGCTGTTCGCCCGCTACGCGCAGATGCTGCCGGCGGGCGGCTACCTGTTTCTCGGTCATTCCGAGTCGATGCACGGGCTGAGCAACGATTTCGAACTGATCGGGCGCACCGTCTACCGGAAACGCCCATGAGCGCCGTCGCACCCGCGCTGCCCTCGGTGCCGGGCAGCGGGGCCGGCGCCGTGCTGCCCGGCTTCGAGCACATGCGTCGCTTCTGGGATCCGGCGCATGCGCGCATGACGGTCAAGGTGCTGCCCGGCGAGTACTACGTGAGCCGGCAGGACGAGCTGGTGTCCACCGTGCTCGGCTCGTGCGTGTCCGCCTGCATCCACGACCGCCGGCTCAGGCTCGGCGGCATGAACCATTTCATGCTGCCCGAGCCCAGCGCCGAGCGCGGCGCCGGGCGCGACAGCTGGTCGGCCACGGTGGGCCGCGCGGCGCGCTACGGCAACGACGCGATGGAGCACCTGATCAACGCCCTGCTCAAGGCCGGCAGCCGGCGCGAGGACTGGGACGTGAAGGTGTTCGGCGGCGGCCGCGTGCTGTCGCAGATGACCGACGTGGGCAGCCGCAACATCGAGTTCGTGCAGCGCTACCTGCGCACCGAAGGCCTGGCGGTGACCGCGTCGGACCTGGGCGACGTGTACCCGCGCCAGGTGCAGTTCTTTCCGGTCAGCGGGAAGGTCCGCGTGCGGCAGATGCGCGGCCGCGACGAGTTCGCCCTGGTGGCGCGCGAGAAGCAATACCTCAAGCAGTTGGCAAACGATCCGATAAAGGGGGAGGTGGAGTTGTTCTGAGGTGGGTTGCATGGCGTCATCCGGGTGAACCGGAAGGTGGCGGACATGGCCTCACGCTTTGGGTCGTCATTCCCGCGCAAGCGGGAAGTGGCGAATCGAGCTTCAGACCTTCAGCCGTCATTCCCGCGAAAGCGGGAGGTGCTTTTCAACGGCGGAGCCGGTCATCCATCTTGGAGGCGCCACAAGATCAAAATGGGTTCCCGCTTGCGCGGGAATGACGCTCGCTTCGAACGGAACCCACCGTGCGTCGCGCGCAGCAACAAACGGTCACACGCACTGTGCGGTGCCGACAGGTTTACGAGCAGGCAGAGAGAACAGGCAATGGAAAGAGTGCGTGTCCTGGTGGTCGATGATTCCGCGCTGGTGCGGAAGCTGATGTCGGCCATGCTCTCGGCCGATCCGCGCATCGAGGTGGTCGGCACCGCGCCCGATCCGCTGATCGCGCGCGACAAGATCAAGCAGCTCAACCCCGACGTGCTCACGCTCGACGTGGAGATGCCGCGCATGGACGGCCTCACCTTCCTGGAAAACCTCATGCGGCTTCGGCCGATGCCGGTGGTGATGGTGTCCTCGCTGACCGAGCAGGGCGCCGAGGTGACGCTGCGCGCGCTCGAACTGGGCGCGGTGGATTTCTTCACCAAGCCCAACAGCGACCTGGCCAACACCTTCACCGAGGGCGCGCAGGAGATCTGCGCCAAGGTGATCGCCGCCGCGGGCGCCAGGCCGCGCGTGCGCACCGAAGTGCGCAAGCTCGACGTGCCGCCGCGACTCTCGGCCGACGCGGTGCTGCCGCGCGCCAGCGGCGCGGGCACCCGCGCGGGCAGCCCGATGATCGCGATCGGCGCCTCCACCGGCGGCACCGAGGCGATCCGCGTGGTGCTGGAGCAGATGCCGCCGGATGCGCCGCCGATCCTGGTCACCCAGCACATTCCCGCCGCCTTCAGCGGCCCGTTCGCCGCACGCATGGACCACTGCTCGGCGATGCGCGTGTGCGAGGCGCACGACGGTCAGCCGATCCAGCCCGGCCACGCCTACATCGCGCCGGGCAGTCAGCACCTGCTGGTGATGTGGGACGGCGCCAGACACGTGTGCCGCCTGCACGACGGTCCGCCGGTGAACCGGCACAAGCCCAGCGTGGACGTGCTGTTCCGCTCGCTCGCCGCCAGCGCCGGCGCCTCCACCGTGGCGGCGCTGCTCACCGGCATGGGCGACGACGGCGCGCGCGGCCTGCTGGAACTGAGCCAGGCCGGCGCGCGCACGCTGGTGCAGGACGAAGCCAGTTCGGTGGTGTGGGGCATGCCCGGCGCCGCCTGGAAACTCGGCGCGGCGCGCGAGGCGCTGCCGCTGCTCGACATTGCCGCGCGCCTGCTCACGCTGGCGCGCCAACCCTTCAAGAGCGCCGTCGGCGCGTGACCGAGCGAACCCCCATGGCTGCCATTGTGTCCTTCTTCCATTCCCGTCTCGTCGCCGGCCTGCTGGCCAGCATGGCGGCGCTGCTGCTGTGCCTGGTCTGGCATCCGGTATGGCTGGCGCCGCTGCTGGTGATCGCGCTCACCGCGGTGTGGATCGTCGAGAGCCGCCGCGTGCCGCCCGCCGCGCCCGTCGAAGCGGCGGTGGCCATCCACGCCGGGCCGGTGCGCGAAGCGCTGGAAGACGTGCGCGGTGCGCTGGTCGACGAGCTCGGTCACGCCACCCGCGAGCTGCACCAGGCGATGGACCTGCTGCGCGATGCGGTGCTGGAGCTGGGCGGCGGCTTCGACGGCCTCTCGCGCAAGACCGGCCAGCAGCAGTCGCTGCTGGCGCAGATCATCGGTGCGCAGAACGGCGAGGTGTCGGTGCAGGACTTCGCCAACCGCACCTCGGACCTGCTGGAGCACTTCGTCGGGATGATCGTGCAGATGTCGCGCGAGAGCCTGCGCATCGTCTACCGCATCGACGGCATGGCGAAGGAGATGGACGCGGTGTTCGGCCTGCTGAAGAACGTCAACACCATCGCCGAGGAAACCAACCTGCTCGCGCTGAATGCCTCGATCGAGGCGGCGCGCGCCGGCGAGGCCGGTCGCGGCTTCGCGGTGGTGGCCGGCGAGATCCGCAACCTGGCCAGCCATTCCAACCAGTTCAACGAGCAGATCGGCAGCCACGTCGAGCGCGCCCGCGGTGCGATGGAGCAGCTGCGCGGCCTGGTCGGCACGATGGCCTCGCAGGATCTCAACGTGGCGCTGTCGGCCAAGGGCGGCATCGACGCGATGATGGCCCACGTCACCGAGAGCGACGCGCGCACCACCTCGGTGGCCGACCAGGTGGTGGAGATCAACCGCGGCCTGGGCAACGACGTGGCCACCACCGTGCGCTCGCTGCAGTTCGAGGACATCCTCAGCCAGCTGATCAACCAGACCCGCACGCGGCTGGTGGAGCTGCAGGAAGTGACCGCCGAATGCACCCGCGACATCGAGCGGCTCGCCTGCGACCCGATGGATTCGGCGGTGCTCGCCGAGCGCGCCGGGCAGGTGCGCAGCCGGCTGGCGATCCAGCGCGAAAAGGCGCGCCTGCGCTCGCGCGGTCCGGCGCTGCAGAGCTCGATGGATGCCGGCGAGATCGAACTCTTCTGAGGAACCGAGCCATGAGCCTGACCGTCCACCACGACCGCGAACACGACTGCCTCACCCTGCAACTGGGCGAGCGCTTCGACTTCTCCGTGCACCGCGACTTCCACGACGCCTGCCTGGTCGCCGACGCGCGCGCGCGCAGCTACATCATCGACCTCGGCGAGGTCGCCCGCATGGACAGCTCCGCGCTGGGCATGCTGCTGCTGCTGCGCGAACACGCCGGCGTCGACCACGCCGACATCCGTATCGTCAACGCCGGCAGCGCCCTGCGCAGCACGCTCAAGGTCGCCGGCTTCGACAAGCTGTTCGTGCTGCACTGATGTCATGTGCTGTGCTGGAGGCGCCGCACCTTGGCTCCCCAGCGGGGAGAAGGATGCAGCATAAGAGCCACGCGCTTTTGCAGCCCGGCCGACCAAAGCCCGACAGGCTGCTAGTGCTTAGTGCCCGCCGGCCGTCGCGCTGCTGCTCTTGGGCGTGAATGGCGGCCGGGTCAGCCAGGTCACCAGCGTCAGCGCGAGGAAGATCCAGCCGAGGGCGTGGAACAACTCGTCGAAGCCGATCTGGTAGCCCTGCTGGGTGATCATGCCGTTGATCGCCACCGCGCCGGCGCGCATGTCGCCATGCCCGATCTGCTCGATCGCCGCCTGCGCCGTGGGGTTGTAGGGATTGATCGCCTCGGCCAGGCGGGCATGGTGCAGCACCGCGCGGCGGTCCCACAGGAAGGTGGTGAGCGAGGCGGAGAAGCTGCCGCCCAGCGTGCGCAGGAAGGTGGCCAGTCCCGAGCCCGCCGCGATCTCGCTCGATTGCAGATCCGACAGCAGGATCACCGTCATGGGCATGAAGAACAGCGCCACGCCGAAGCCCATCAGCAATTGCATCAGCGCCACGTGGGCGAAGTCGATGTCCAGGTAGAAGCGTGAGCGCAGGAAGCAGGTGGTGCCCATCACCGCGAACGCCGCCGTGGCCAGCAGGCGCAGGTCGAAGCGCATCGCATAGCGGCCGACCAGGAAGGTGAGCAGCATCGGTGCGATACCCAGCGGCGAGGCCGCGAAGCCGGCCCAGGTGGCGGTATAGCCCAGGTTGCGCTGCAGCCATTGTGGCAGCAGCAGGTTGATCGAAAAGTACGCCGAGTACGAAAGCACCAGTGCCAGTGTGCCGAAACGGAAGTTGTGGTGGCGGAACAGCCGCAGGTCGACGATCGGCTCCCTGTCGGTCAGCTCCCAGATCAGGAACACCGCCAGCGCAATGGCTGAAACGAGGCTGGCGACCACGATGAAGGTGGAGTTGAACCAGTCCTCGTCGTTGCCCTTGTCCAGCACGATCTGCAGCGCACCCACGCCGATCACCAGGCTGATCAGGCCCACGTAGTCCATCTTCGGGCGCACCGTCGCCTCGGCTCGCCCGCGCATCTGGTTGGCCACCACGAAGCTGGCGAAGATGCCGATCGGCACGTTGATGAAGAAGATCCACGGCCACGAGTAGTTGTCGGTGATCAGGCCGCCGAGGATCGGGCCGGCGATCGGTGCCACCACCGCCACCATCGACAACAGCGCCAGCGCCATGCCGCGCTTGGCCGGCGGGTAGATCGAGATCATCAGGCTCTGCGTGATCGGGTACATGGGACCTGCCACCGCGCCCTGGATCGCGCGGAACAGGATCAGCAACCCCATGCTGGGTGCGATCCCGCACAGGAACGAGGCCAGCACGAACAGCAGCGAGCAGGAGACGAACAGCCTGACCTCGCCGAAGCGGCGGGTGAGAAAGCCGGTGAGCGGCAGCGCGATCGCCTGGCTCACCGCGAAGGAGGTGATCACCCAGGTGCTCTGGTCGTTGCTCACGCCGAGGTTGCCGGCGATGGTCGGCAGCGACACGTTGGCGATGGTGGTGTCCAGCACCTGCATGAAGGTCGCCAGCGACAGGCCGATCGTGGCGAGCGCCAGGTTGGGTGGACGGAACGCGCTGCTCATGCGTTGGAAGAAAAACCAGGGGTGAGGGAGCGCGATTCGGGGGCGACCGCGGGACGGCCGGCGAGGGGCACAAGACCAGCCGGCGCGGGGCGCAAGACTAGAGGCCAAAGCATTACCAGTCAAGGCAATAATTGACATGACAGCTTTTTGGCGAGAGCATCCCCGTAACCACAGGCGCTGGAGCGATGGCCGCGCGTTCGCGCCGAGACGAGGCAGCCGCCGTCTTTCTGATGCAGGAGTGATCCATGCCCTTCACGATTCTCGCCCTGTCGGGCGGCGGCTATCTGGGGTTGCACGAAGCCGTGCTGCTGCGCGAACTGGAGCGGGCACTGCACCGGCCCATTGCGGAGGCGTTCGACCTGATCTGCGGCTCCTCGATCGGCGCCGTGACTGCGATGGCGCTGGCGGTCGGCACCCCTGCGCGCGACATCGAGGCCGGCTTCCTGCAGCACGGGGCGCGCATCTTCCCGGGCCACGTGTGGCGCGCGTCCCGACCGCTGGCCTACCTGTCCAGCATCCGCTACATGTTCCGCTCGCGTTACCGCGGCGAGGCGGTGGGCGAGACCGTTGATGCCATTGTCGGCGCCCAGCGCACCTTGGGCGAGGCGCGCACCCGGCTGGTGATCCCGGTGATCAACGCGTCGACCGGCCGGCTGGAGGTGATCAAGACCCCGCACAGCGAGCGCAACTGGTACTACGCCGAATTGCGCCTGGCCGAGGTCGCGATGGCGGCCACCGCGGCACCCACCTACTTCCCGATCGCCAGCCTGCGCGACCAGCTCTACGTGGATGCGGGCATCTTCGCCAACTCACCGGGGATGTTCGGGCTGCACGAGGCCAGCCACTACTGCAAGGTGCCGACGCAGGCGATCCACGTGCTGAGCCTGGGTACCCACGTCACCCGGCCACGGCTGACGCCGCGCGAGCGGCGCGATCTCGGCGCGCTGGGCTGGCTCAAGGGCGGGCGCCTCTACACCACGATGTCAGCCGCGCAGCGCGAGCTGACCGACAACATCCTGCGCCACATCCTGGAGGAGCGCTACCAGCGCATCGACGGCGTCCCCGACCTTCGCGGCGACGTGCCGCTGCAGTTCGACAACGTCTCGCTGGCGGCATCGCGGCGGCTCATCGAGCTGGGGGAGCGTGCGTGGAGCGAGGCCTATGCGCAGCCCTCGATCCGGCGTTTCATCGAGCTGCTGCGCGGGCACGCGGTCGACGCACGCTGGCGCGCGGCGGTGCCGGATCCTGCCGGACCTGACCACGTCGGCGCGTCTATCGCGGCCACGGCGAAGGAACAGGAGCCCTCGGGCCTGACTTGACCGCGCGCCTCGCTGCTTACCAGGTACGCACCGAGGCGATGCTTGCGGTGTAGGTGGCCATGTCTGGCGAGTAGCGGAACAGGCGGCCGAGGTTGAAGTTGACCACCTGACCCGGTGCGATGTTGGTGGTGCCGGCCGGCCAGCCCTTCTTCTGCTGGATCACGCGGCCGTTGGCGTCCTTGGCGATGATGATGATCTGCGCGGCGGCCGGTTCGGCGCACTTGTTCATCACCTGGCCCTTCATGGTCATGCGCGCGCCCTCGGTCACCTTGAAATCCTGGATGGCGAAATCGGTGGGCGCGCAGGCGGCATGGGCGGCCAGCGGGGCCAGCATCAGCATGGCGGAGGCGAGCAGGGTCTTCATGGGCGGGATTTCCTCGGGTGGACTGAAAGCATCGCCCTAGGAATCGACCCATGCCGGCATTTCTTTAGGGCGCCCTCGCGGTTTGCCCGTGATGCGCATCACATTTTCCGACGGTCAACGCACGTGGCCGTCCGCGATGTGCTCCAGGAACCACAATCCGGCAAACAGCTTGGGATCGATCGAATAACCCTCCGCCGCCCGCGCGAATAGCCAGCCTCCCGCCTCGGCGCGCGGCACCTCGTGCACCCGGATGTTCTCGCTCTCGTCGCCGCCGCCGGCACCCACTTTCACCAGATCCAGGGCGCGGGCGAAAACGATCATCTCGGTGCTCATGCCGGAGGACGACGGGCCCTGGTGGATGAACTCGATGCGCCCGCAGCGATAACCGGTTTCTTCCTCCAGCTCGCGCTCGGCGGCGATCAGCGCACTCTCGTCGGCCTGCCCGGCGAGGTCGCCGACCAGCCCTGCCGGCATCTCGATGGTGTGCTGCAGGATCGACACCCGGTACTGCTCCACGAACAGCACCCGATCCTCGGGCGTCACCGCCACGATGATCACCGCGCCGCCGCAGTGGTTGCGCTCGGCGTATTCCCAGCGGCCGCGCTGGCGCAGGCTGAGCCAGCGGCCCTGATAGAGGGTTTCCACGGGAGCGTGGGCGTCGGGCGGCGTCGGCAGGGTGTCGGGATTCATCCGGGCATGGTGCCCCGCGCCCGCGCTGCGCTCAACCACCGCTGCGCTGTTGCGGGAGGGGCTTCAGCTGCAGGGATGTCGCTGTGGGCTTCAGCTCCGACACCGGCCGGCGGAAGCGTCGGGCTGAAGCCCCTCCCACACGTGCCTTTGGACCACATGGCATGCCGGTGCGGCGTTCCGGGAAAGCCTCAGGCGTCGGCCAGGGCGCGCAGGCGGGCGCGGGTGAGCGGGCCGAAGCGCAGCTGTTCGCACAGGGTGTCCATGGCGTCGGTGCGGGCCGGCTGGCGGCGCAGAGCGTCGATGCCGTCGGCGATCGGGGCGTCCAGCGCGATGCGCGTGATGCGCCGGTACAGCAGCGCCTGCTCGCGATATTCGCGCAGGCGGGCGGCGCAGGCGGCGGCGCCGCGCAGGCGCAGGAACGGCACCTCGTCCACGCGTTCGAGCAGGGTTTCCAGGCTGCCGAAATGGGCCAGCAGCGCGGCGGCGGTCTTGGCGCCGATGCCGGGCACCCCGGGGATGTTGTCCACCGCGTCGCCGCACAGGGCGAGGTAGTCGGCGACCTGGTGCGGGTGCACGCCGAGTTTTTCGTGCACGCCCGCCGGACCCCAGCGCAGGTTGCGCGCGAAGTCCCACTGCTCGTCGTGCTCGCCCAGCAGCTGGCCGAAGTCCTTGTCGGCCGAGACGATCACGCTGGGCACGCCGTGGCCGCGCAGGCTCCACAACGTGGAGCCGATCAGGTCGTCGGCCTCGTAGCTGTGGTCGATCATCACGCTCACGCCCAGCGCCTCGGTGATCGCGCGGCACAGCACGAACTGGCGCTCCAGATCCGGCGGCGGCAGTTCGCGGTTGGCCTTGTAGGGTGGGTAGATGGCGTTGCGGAACGAACTGGTGAGCGAGGCGTCGAAGGCCACCGCCACGCGGCTCGGGCGCGCCTTCTCCAGCAGCTCGCACAGGAACCGGGTGTAGCCGTGCACGGCATTGACCGGATGGCCGTCGGCGTCGTGGAACTCGTCCGGCATCGAGTGCCAGGCGCGGAACACATACAGGCTGCCGTCGATGAGGTGGGCCGACGGATGGCCGACGGCGGCGTTCAACGCGGGTCGCTCCAGTCGCGAAGCAGGTCGCCGAGCGCGGGCCGCTCGCGATCGGGCACGGCCATCTGCACGCTGCCCAGATGCACGAAGCCGATCACCTGCTCGTGCTGGGCCAGCCCCAGCAGCGAGGCCACCTCGGTGTCGTAGGCGGCCCAGCCGGTGAGCCACTGCGCGCCGAAGCCCAGCGCCTCGGCCCCCAGCAGCAGGTTGTAGGCCACGCAGCCGGCGCTGAGCTGCTGCTCCATCGGCGGCACCGCGCTGGTGGGGTCGATGCGGCTGACCACCACGATCACCAGCGGCGCGAAGGTGTAGCGCAACCGCTCCTTGTCGCGCCTGGCCTCGGACATTTCGGGGTGGCGGGCGATCGCGCGCGCGGCCAGGCGTTCGCCGAAGCGCCGCTTGTGCTCGCCGCGCAGGGCGATCAACCGGAACGGCACCAGCTTGCCGTGGTCGGGCACGCGGATCGCCGCCTCCAGCAGGGCGGTGAGGGTGGCCGCGTCGGGCGCCGGCTCGCCGAGCTGGCGCGAAGGGACGGAGCGGCGGCGGTGGAACAGGGCGAGGGCATCGGTGGGCGAAGCGGGCATCGAGGTACTCGGCTCAAGGAAGGGGCAGCGTGAACGAGCCGGGCAGCAGCTCGGCGACGGTGGTTTCCTGCACGTGCCGGCCGAGGTTGCCCAGCAGCACCGGCATCGCCTGGTCGCACAGCTCGGCCATCACCTGGCGGCAGGCGCCGCAGGGGCTGACCGGTCCGGGCGTGTCGGCCACCACCGCCAGCGCGGCGAAGTCGCCGGGTCGGCAGCCGGCCGCCACGGCGGCGAACAGTGCGGTGCGCTCGGCGCAGTTGCACAGGCCGTAGGCGGCGTTCTCCACGTTGCAGCCGTCGAAGCGGCGGCCGTCGAGGGTGAGCGCCACCGCACCGACCTGGAAGCGGGAATACGGGGCATAGGCGCGCTGGCGTGCGGCGCGGGCGAGGTTCAACAGTTCGTCGACGGGCAGGATCGTGGCAGCCATCAGGAGGTCTCCGCGTGACCCCGCGGGACGCTTCCGGGCGACCGTTGGCGGGCCAGTCTACTGCGCACGGACGGCTGGTTCATCCGGCGTCGGTCCGGCGGGAGTCGCCAAGCGTCGGTGGCCGCACTACGATGCCCGGACCTTATCCGATGGGGCATGCACGATGGCGATCACCGTGGGCGCATTGCGCGAGACCGCTGCCGGCGAACGGCGCGTGGCGATCACACCGGAGATGGCGAAGAAGATGCGCGGCCGCGGCTGGCGCGTGCTGCTCGAACGCGACGCCGGTGCCCGCGCCGGGTTCCCGGACGCCTTGTATGCCGACGTCGAGTTCGCCGGCGCCGCCGAGGTCTGCGCCCAGGCCGACGTGCTGACCTGCGTGCTGCCGCCGGCCGACGGCGCCATCGCCGGGCTGCGCGAACAGTCGGTGCTGGTGGGCCAGCTGCGCCCCTACGGCGCGGGCGAGCGCATCGCTGCGATGTCGGCGCGCAAGCTGGCCGCGTACGCGCTGGAGCTGCTGCCGCGCACCACCCGCGCGCAGGCGATGGACGTGCTCAGTTCGCAGGCGGCGGTGGCCGGCTATCGCGCCATGCTGATCGCGGCCGAGTCGGCGCCGAAATTCTTTCCGATGCTGACCACCGCCGCGGGCACCATCCGCCCGGCGCGCGTGCTGGTGATCGGCGCCGGCGTGGCCGGCCTGCAGGCGATCGCCACGGCGCGCCGGCTGGGCGCGCAGACCGAGGGCTACGACGTGCGCCCGGAAACGCGCGAGCAGGTGGAGTCGCTGGGCGCCAAGTTCCTCGATCTCGGCGTCAGCGCCGCCGGCAGCGGTGGTTATGCGCGCGAACTGTCCGCCGAGGAGCGCGCCGCGCAGCAGCAGGCGCTGGCCGACCACCTGAAGAACGTCGACGTGATCGTCTCGACCGCCGCGGTGCCGGGTCGTCCCGCGCCGAAGATCCTCTCCGCCGCGATGGTGGCCGGCATGAAGCCCGGTGCGCTGATCGTGGACCTGGCCGCCGAGAGCGGCGGCAACTGCGAGCTGACGCGTCCGGGCGAGCGTGTGGAGCAGGGCGGCGTGAGCATCCTGGGCCCGCTCAACCTGCCGGCCGGTGCGCCGCTGCACGCGTCGGAAATGTACGCACGCAACGTGTTCAATTTCGTCGAGCTGCTGATCAAGGACGACGCGGTGGCGCCGGACGATGCCGACGAGCTGGTGGCCAAGAGCTGCGTCACCCGCGACGGCACCGCGCGCTTCAGCGGATGAGTCTGCGCGCCTTTCCTCACATCTGAAACGCAGACGCCCCGCGATCCGCGGGGCGTCTGCGTCGGGCCTTGCTCAGGGCCGCCCCTCGCGCGGCGGATGGTGCCGCGGCCCCATCTCGCGCAGCCACTGCTGGCGCTGCTCGATGGTCTGCGAGCGCCACTTGCGCAGGAGCTTCTCGCGCTGCGCCGGCGGCAGTTGCTGGAACTGCCGGTAGGCGTGGTGCAGCTGTTCGCGCTGCGCCGGCGGCAACTGGTGGAACTTGCGCATGTTCTCGCGGGCGAGGCGGCGTTGTTCCGGGGTCATCGCGTGCCAGCGCGCGATGCGCTGGCGGATCTTGTCCTGCTGCGCGGGCGGCAGCGTGAGCCAGTGCCGGGTCTTGTCCAGCATGCGCGCCTGCCTGCGCGGCGGCAGGGCATCCCAGTCTGCCTGCATGGGAGCGAGCAGTTCGCGCTGCGCCGGGCTGAGCGAGCGCCAGGGGTGCGGTGCGGCCTGTGTATCGGAGGCGGGCGGGATGTCTTGCGCGTGCAGGATGCTGGCGTGACCGGCAAACAGGCCGGTGGTCGCGGTCAGCAGCACGAAGGCGAGGTGGCGTGGTGACGGGAGCATGGTTCAGTGCCGGGCCGGGGCGGTGCTGTCGTTCGCGGCCAGCCAGCCGTAGAAGTCGAGGTTCTGGTACAGGTTGGGATCGGCGCTGTCGGCATCGGGCGGCAGGTCGCTGTCGTCCTGGGCGGCACCGGGGACGGTGGCGACGGCCATGTCCGGGACGGTTGGCGCCGACGCGCCGCGATGCGGCTGCCAGACCATCAGCGCGGCCAGCGCGATCACCGCGAAGGCGCCGGCCGGCAGCAGCAGGCGGGCGACCCGATGCGGGGGCCGCGCCGGCTGCAGGGCCTCGCGCCGTGCCGCGCGCAGGCGGCCGGCGATGGCCGGATCGAGTTGCTGGCTGGCCTGGTGATAGAGCGCGCGGGCGCGCTGCTTGATGCGTTCATCGGGCGAGGTCATCGCCATTCCTCCAGTTGGTCGCGCAGATGGTGCATGGCGCGCGACAGATGGGTTTTCACGCTGCCCTCGGAGCAGCCCATGGCGTGGGCGGTATCGGCCACGTCGAGGCCTTCGAGCACGCGCAGCATGAAGGCTTCGCGCTGGCGCTGCGGCAGCTTGCGCACCGCAGCGGCCATGTCTCGCCAGGACTGCGCGTCGTGCAGCCGATCGAGCGGGCCCGGGCCGGTATCGGCCGGCTCCCACGCGGGCAGTTCGTCGCCGTCGCCGTCGCGGCCGCCGCCGAGCCAGCCCACCACGATGGAGCGCACCTTGCGCCGGCGCTGCAGGTCGACGATGCGCCGGCGCAGGATGCCCCAGAACAGCGGGCTCCATTCGCCGGCGGGCTTGTCGCGGTAGTGTCTGACCAGCCGCAGCATGGCGTCCTGCACGGCATCGAAGGCGTCCTCTCGGTGGCCCAGCTGCAGCTCGGCCATGCGGAAGGCACGTCGCTCCACCTGCGCCAGGAAGGCGTCCAGCGTGGCCGGCACGCTGCGTCCGTCCGCCTCCTCGGCGAGCGCGTTGTCGGTCATCGGCACGGCGAGGCTGTTCATCGGGTCGACATCCACGGCATCCGCTGGCGCACGGTTCGGTTCCATCGGTTCGATGCCTGCACTCAACGCGGCAGGCTCGCACAGGTTGACGGGCGACCGTATGATGCGGGAACCACGCCGTTCCGGCAGGGAGGGGTCATGATCGACGGTTTCCTGGCGCTGTACATCTTCATGCTGGCCGCGTTCACCGGCTACGAAATCATTGCGCGGGTGCCGGTGATCCTGCACACGCCGCTGATGTCCGGCTCGAACTTCATCCACGGCATTGTGCTGGTGGGCGCGATGATCGCGCTAGGCCACGCGCATACCACATTTGAAACGGTGATCGGCTTCATCGGCGTGCTGCTCGGCGCCGGCAACGCCGCCGGTGGCTACGTGGTGACCGAGCGGATGCTGGAGATGTTCAAGTCCAGCAAGCCGGGCGCCGCCAGGACCGGGGGAAGCCACTGATGAGCTGGCTGCCGACCCTGATCAAGGCGTGCTACTTCGTGGCCGCCGTGCTGTTCATCCTCGGCCTCAAGCGCATGAGCTCGCCGCGCACCGCGCGCGGCGGCATCGTGTGGGCCGGCTACGGCATGCTGCTGGCGGTGCTGGTCACCTTTGCGCTGCCGGACATGCACCACCGCGCCCTGATCGGCGTGGCGGTGCTGCTGGGCGTGTCCGCCGCGTGGTGGACCGGCAAGCGCGTGGCGATGACCGACATGCCGCAGATGGTGGCGCTGTACAACGGCATGGGCGGCGGCGCGGCGGCAGCGATCGGTGCCGCCGAGCTGGTCGGTTTCGCCGGCAGCGCGGTGGTGCTGCTGGACGGTGCGAAGTTCAGCGCCGATCCCACCGCGACGCCCGGCATGGCGCAGCTGGTGCTGGGCGTGCTGGGGGCGTTGATCGGCGCGGTGAGCTTTTCCGGCTCCTTGATCGCCTTCGCCAAGCTGCAGGGCTGGCTCGACAAGCGCTTCGTGTTTCCCGGCCAGCGCGTGGTCAACCTGCTGGTGCTGGCCGGCGCGGTGGCCTGCGGCGCCTGGCTGGTGGCCGGCCATCTGACGATGCCGGTGATCGTGGCGTTCTTCGTGCTGGCGCTGGCGTTCGGCCTGATGATGACGCTGCCGATCGGCGGCGCCGACATGCCGGTGGTGATCTCGCTGTACAACGCGTTCACCGGCCTGGCGGTGGCGTTCGAGGGTTTCGTGCTGGACAACGAGGCGATGATCATCGCCGGCACCGTGGTCGGCGCGGCCGGCACGCTGCTGACCCAGCTGATGGCCAAGGCGATGAACCGCTCGATCGGCAACGTGCTGTTCGGCAGCTTCGGCGCCGCGGTCGGCGGCGAGGCGCAGGCCATCACGGGCAGCCAGAAGCCGATCGAGGCCAGCGACGTGGCGGTGATGATGGCCTACGCCGAGCGCGTGGTGATCGTGCCCGGCTACGGCATGGCCGTGGCGCAGGCGCAGCACAAGGTGTGGGAGCTCGCCAGGCTGCTGATCGAGCGCGGCGTGAAGGTGAAGTTCGCGATCCATCCGGTGGCCGGCCGCATGCCCGGACACATGAACGTGCTGCTGGCCGAGGCCGGCGTGCCGTACGACCTGATCGCCGACATGGACGACATCAATCCCGAGTTCCCCAATACCGACGTGGCGCTGGTGATCGGCGCCAACGACGTGGTGAACCCGGTGGCCAAGACCGATCCGGCCTCGCCGATCTACGGCATGCCAATCCTCGACGTGGCGCTGGCGAAGAACGTCATCGTGGTCAAGCGCGGCAAGGGCACCGGCTTCGCCGGCATCGAGAACGCGCTGTTCTACGCCGACAACGCCCGCATGCTCTACGGCGACGGCCAGGCCGCCGCCGGCGAGCTGGTGACCGCGCTCAAGACGCTGGAGAGCTGACCTCAGGGCGCGTTCAGCGCCCGATGCTGCGATGCGCCGTCCATGCCGCCACGGCGGCGCCGGCGGCGAACCACGCCAGCTGGGCGACGTCGAGCGACAGTCGCATCAGCGACCACAGCATGCCGGCACCGGCGATGCGCATGGCGTCGGTCAGGCCCATGTCCATGTTGCCGGCCAACTGCGCCGCAGCGATCAGCGCCGTGACGTAAGCGGCCGCAAGCAACGTGGCACATGCCGCCAGGATCGCCGCGCCCGGCCGTGGCAGCACCCAGCGCGCCACGGCCCAGCCGAGCAGTGCACCGAGCGGCAGCGCGAGCCACGGCAGGCGCGCGCGCAGGTAGGCGGTCGGCAACATCCACAGCGCCCCGGCGGCGAGGCCCAGCATGGCCGCGCTCACTGCGGCAAAGGCGTTGGCGAGGGCGCGGCGTGACCGCGTCATGGCGCAGCGCGCCGGAGCGAAGGCAGCATCGTGCGACGGGTCCCGGGCAAAGCGCGAATCATAGCGCGTGCCCGCCGGCACGCCTGCACCGCCTTGATTGTCGCGCGGGGAAGCCCGACCTGCATTGGGTATCGGGCCGGGGCGGCCGCATAATGAGCAACTCGTCGCGCCGCTGGCGCGCATTGACGGCATCGGCAGGATAGGCATGAGCGGTTTCAGTCTGAGCAGCGAACCTTTCACCCTCGAGCGGGACTGCACCGCGGTGATGGTGCCGCAGGGCGAGACGGTGGTGCTGCCGGCCGGCCAGATCGGCTACATCACCCAGGCCCTCGGCGGCAGCTTTACCGTGTACGTGGAAGGCAACCTGTTCCGCATCGCCGGCAGCGAGGCCGACGCGCTGGGCAAGGAGCCGCCGCCGGCGATCGAACTGGCCGACGACGCCAGCGACGCGGACGTCGAGAAGCTGGTGTGGCAGCAGCTGCGCACGGTGTTCGATCCGGAGATCCCCATCAACGTGGTGGAGCTGGGTCTGGTCTACGACGTGAGCCTGGAGAGCATCGACGCCGAGCAGCGCAAGGTGTACGTCAAGATGACGCTCACCGCGCCGGGCTGCGGCATGGGCGACATCCTGGTCGACGACGTGCGCACCAAGCTCGAACTCATCCCCACCGTGGCCGAGGCCGACGTGGACCTGGTGTTCGACCCGCCGTGGAACCACTCGATGATGTCCGACGCGGCCAAGCTCGAAACCGGCATGCTCTAAAGACGCCCGCCCGCATCGGTCCGGGGGCGGACGCGATGCGCGCAGGCCGACATGCCGGAGGTATGCGTGGCGCGTTTTCCCGTTGCGCAACACCGCCACCGGATGCGCATGACCGCAGTCACATTTCTTCGTGCCCGCGCTGCCCGGCGCGGCGCTTGCGGTGTGAAAGAAAATACGTGCAAAGGCTTGCCGTACATGGACTTTTACCGGCCGCGCCGATCGCTACGCAACTTCAAGTGGTTGACCCCATAGGAATTATTCACCTTGTTGCGGTCGTCCTGGCCGCCTATGGTCGGCAGGTCCGTTGGCGGGGAGGTTGACGGATGATCCTGTGGAAGCTGTAGGAAGGGGCGGCATCCGCCCATGGATCCACCGCGAGTCCTGGCAGGAAGCCACGGGGGAGGCCGCGGCCGGGTCGACAGGCATCGCTGGACAATCCAACGAAGTTTGGCGCCGCAGGAATCTGCGGCAACCCATGAATGGGGTCGATACGGTCGCATCAGGCGCGTTCGTCCCAATAATATCCAGGAGTCAGCAATGCAGAGCAGTCTTCGCTTGAAAGCACTGGTCGCCGCGATCGGCATGGCCTCGGCGTCGGTCGCCACGGCCGCCACCACGCACAGCGTCCATGCCCAGAACCTCGGTGCCGTCCCGGCAGCATCGCTCGCGGCGCACCTCGGCCTCGGCGCGAACAGCGCGCTGGTCGCGCGCAGCTCGGTCGCCGTGGCCAATGGTCGCCATGTGGTTCGTCAGCAGCAGATGTACCGCGGCGTGCCGGTGTACGGCCGCAGCGTGGCCGTGGTGGAAGACGCCAACGGGCACGCCCTGCGCGCCACCGGGGAGCTGGCGCAGAACATCGATGCCGATCTGGTCTCGGTGACGCCGCGCCTCACGCCGGCGAAGGCGCTTGTCGCGCTCAAGAGCCACGCCCACACCCTGCTGGCCGCTGGCGTGTCCGTGCGCAACGAGCAGAGCGATCTGTTCGTGTATCCGCAGGACAACGGCCCGGCCCGGCTCGTCTACCGCACCTCCTATGTGGTGTCGGGCAATGGCCAGGTCTCGCGTCCCACCGCGATCGTCGACGCCAACACCGGCGAAGTGATCCAGAGCTGGAACGGCCTGACCTACGCCAGCGCCACCGGCCCGGGCGGCAACCAGAAGACCGGCAAGTACATCTACGGCACCGACTACGCCGCGCTCGACGTAACCCAGTCCGGCAGCACCTGCACGCTGAACAACGCCAACGTGGTGACCTACAACCTCAACCACGGCACCAGCGGCGGCTCGATCGTCAGCTTCACCTGCCCGAACAGCGACACCGATGCGATCAACGGCGCCTATTCGCCGGTAAACGATGCCCACCACTTCGGTGGCGTGGTGCACGACATGTACGTGGCCTACACCGGCGCCGCGCCGCTGAGCATCAAGCTGCGCATGAACGTGCACTACAAGACCAACTACGAGAACGCCTTCTGGGACGGCACCGCGATGTACTTTGGTGATGGCGCCAGCACGTTCTACCCGATGGTGTCGCTGGACGTGACCAGCCACGAGATCAGCCACGGCTACACCGAACAGAACTCCAACCTGCAGTACACCGGCCAGTCCGGCGGCATGAACGAAGCCTACTCGGACATCGCCGGCGAAGCGGCCGAGTTCTATGACCGCGGCGCCGCCGATTTCCAGGTCGGCGAGGACATCGTCAAGACCAGCGCCGGCATTGGCGACGCACTGCGCTACATGTGCAATCCGCCGCAGGACGGTGGTTCGATCGACAACGCCGCCGACTACACCTCCGGCCTCGACGTGCACTACTCCTCAGGCGTGTACAACAAGGCGTTCTGCCTGCTCGCCAAGACCAGCGGCTGGGACGTGAAGAAGGCGTTCCAGGTGTTCGCGCTGGCCAACAAGTCGTACTGGACCGCCACCTCGACCTTCGACTCCGGCGCCTGCGGCGTGGAGTCGGCGGCCACCGATCTGGGCTACAGCGCGGCCAATGTGGCCACCGCGTTCTCCGGCGTGGGCGTGACCTGCCCAGGCTCGGGCGGCGGTGGCGGCGGCACGACCTCGCTGTCCAACGGCGTGGCATTGACCGGCCAGGCTGCGGCGACCGGCGCGGATCTCAACTACACGGTGGCCGTGCCCACGGGGGCGTCGAATCTGGTGATCGCGATCTCCGGCGGTACCGGTGACGCGGACCTGTACACCAAGTTCGGTTCGGCGCCGACCCTCAGCAGCTACGACTGCCGGCCCTATCTCACTGGCAACAACGAGAGCTGCAGCGTGGCTTCGCCCTCGGCCGGCACCTACTACGTGAAGCTGCACGGCTATGCCGCGTTCTCCGGTGTGACCATCAAGGCGAGCTGGAACACCAGCAGTGGCGGCGGTACCAACGTGCTGCAGAACGGGGTGCCGGTGAGCAACCTGTCCGGGTCCAAGGGCACCAAGCTTTACTACACGGTGAAGATCCCGTCCGGTGCCAGGAACCTGGCGATCACCACCTCCGGCGGTTCGGGCGACGAGGACCTGTACGTGAAATTCGGCTCCACACCGACCACCAGCAGCTACGACTGCCGCCCGTACATCACCGGCAACAACGAAAGCTGCACCGTCGCCTCGCCGTCCACGGGCACCTACTACATCATGCTCAACGGCTACTCGGCGTTCTCGGGCGTGACGCTCAAGGCCACCTGGAACTGAGCACGATGATTGTGTGCTGAGGCGGTTCGGGACGAACTGCTGCACATGAAGCCCGGCGGCCCGGTCAGGATGACCGGGCCGCTGTTTTTTTCCGGGCGTGGATGGGCCGGCGTGCAGGGCATCGGACGTCGTGTGGCTCAGGCCTGCTCGAAACGATTGGCGTCGCGGTTCTTGCGCACCCTGGCCGGATCCCACACGCGGCCGTTCATGGCGATGTACACGCCGTCGGGCAGGGTCTGCACCGCGGCCACCGCGCAGCCGATGTTGAACACCGCGTCCGAGCCCTGGAAGCGCGCCGGGTTCAGCGCGCCGGTGAGCACGATCACCTTGCCGGGGATGCCGGCCAGCACCTTGGCGGTTTCCACCATGGTGTCGGTGCCATGCGTCACCAGCACGTGCCGATGCGGCTGCGCCTCGATGGTGGAGCGGATCAGCGCGCGGTCCTCGTCGGTGACGTGCAGGCTGTCCTTGCGCAGGATCGGGATCACGTCGTACTGGAACGCCACGCCGAGATGCCCCAGGATCTCGCCGATCTGCGGCGAGCCGATCTTGTAGTCCGACTTGTCGTCGAAGTAGATCTTGTCGATGGTGCCGCCGGTGGTGACGATGGTGAGGTGCTGCATGCGTGTGGCCAAGGTGGAAGACAGCGCATTTTAGCCGGCAGGAGCGCACCCTGTGGGCTCCGTCGCGGCGGCATTCGTCGCTGTAGGAGCGCACCCTGTGCGCGAACGCTCTTGCTCCTGATCGGCATCAAAGCGAAAGGCATTCGCGACAGAGCCTGCCCTCGACTCGATCGAGGGGTGGGCTCCTACCATGTGCCGGTCGCCCACAGGGTGGGCTCCTACAACATGCCAGCGGCGTCATCCCAGCAGCAGTGCCGTGTCGCCGGTATCCGGCGAGGCCAACCGGTGCAGTCCGTGCCCGACGAAACGCCGCAGCGCCGCCGCCGGACGCGCATCGCCGCGTTGGCGCGACCAGGTTGCCTGGCGCGCAAGAAGTGCGGCCGCACTGCAGCGGGCGAGCGTGAACGCCAGTCCACGCGCGCCCGATTCGAGTTCGTCGCGCGTCGCGCCGTGCCGTTCAAGCCAGCGCGAGGCGGCCTCCAGGGTCTGCTGGATCGCGCTCACCGCATGCATGTCGTCACTGCCGTTCAGCCAATCGCCGACCACGCGGCGCAGTGCGCCGAGGCCATCGCCGGCCAGCGCACGCAGGCTGTCCAGCGACAGCACGTTGGTGGTGCCTTCCCAGATCGCATAGACCTGCGCATCGCGCAGCAGCTGTGGCAAGCCGGTGTCCTCGATGTAGCCCGCGCCGCCGAAGCATTCCAAGGCCTCGGAGCAGAGCTTCACCGCCAGCTTGCCGGTCCACAATTTGCACAGCGGCGTCAGCAGGCGCAGCGCGGCGGCCTCGTGGGGTTCGGCCGCGCCGTGTTCGACCCGGCCGAGCAGGGTGGCGACCTCGAAGGCCAGCGCGAAGGCGGCCTCGAACTGTGCCTGCATGTCGGCCAGCGTGCGCGCATGCAGGGGCTGTTCGATCAGCGGACGTCCGAACGCCTCGCGCCGCGCGGCGTAGTCGCGGGCGAGCGCAAGCGCGCGACGCATGCTCGCCACCGCGCAGATGCCGTTCCAGGTGCGGGTGACGTTGAGCATCGGCGCCACCTGGCGCACCCCATGCGCCAGTTCGCCGACCGGCCATGCAGGCAGACCCTCGAGATGGATCTCGGCGGTCGGGAGCTCGTGCGTGCCGAGCTTGTCCTTGAGCCGGTCGATGACCAGCTCCGGCTTGCGGCGATCGCCATCCATGGTTTCGGCGTAGAACAGGGCCAGTGCCGCGGTGCCGCCGCCGGCACCCTCCGGGCGGGCGAGCGCCAGTGCCGCCTCGCCCACCACCGCGGAGCTGAACCACTTGCGCCCGTGCAGGCGCCACTGACCGTCGGCATCCTGCCGCGCGACCGTCTCGGTGCGACCCACGTCCGAACCGCCGGGCGTCTCGGTCATCCATTGCCCACTGAGCCAGAAGGTTTCCGGATCGCGACCGAGAAAGCGCGGCAGGGCGCGCTCGATCAGCGCGGTGTTGCCGGCGGCCTTCAGCGCGGTGGCCGCGCCGTCGGTCATCGCCAGTGGACAGGTGTAGAACTCGCTGGCCACGTGATACAGGTAGACGCGGGCGAATTCCTCCAGCCGCGCGTGTGCGCTGTCGGCATGGCCGGCGGCGAGCACGGCGTGACGGGTGGTGACGGCGGCGCCCTCCTGCCAGGCCGGGGTCAGTTCGATGCGGTCGACCCGCCGCCCCCAGGCGTCCCACTGGGTCAGCACCGGCTTGCGCCGGCTGCTCGTACCGGCGCGCTCCCACGCATGCAGTGCGTAATCGCCGAGCGCGTCCAGGTCGGCATCCAGTGCCGCGCGCCGCTCGGCGGGCAGGGCCCTGCCGAGCAGCGCCAGCAGCGATCGATCGTTGCGATACGGATGCGCCAGCACCGGCGCATCCTGCAGGAAGGACATGGCGATCTCCGTCCGTGATGGATGGGCGTGAGTATACGGAGCGGCGCATCAACGGCATGTCGGGCCATTGCCCCGGAATAAACCGGCGCCCCGCATCGGGGATGACCGCTCGACGCTGGAGCGCGCGGAAATGCAGGCTGCGCGGCGGGCGCCGCGAACAGGAAAACCCGGGACCCGTTTCCCGCCTCGCGATGCGGATGGTGATGGCATTGGACCGGACTGCGCGAACACCGGGCGCAGCCCGCAGCCGCTTGTGCTTCTTCGCTGTGCGCTAGCAGCCCGGTGCTAGCAGCCCGGCCGAGCAAAGCCCGACAGGCTGTTAGCATCGACCGCTGCCCGTCGGCCCGGTACACGATGCATTCCCAGGAGAGCCCCGTCATGCGCTTCGTCGGTCGTACGTTCCACCAGGCTGTGGCCTACCTATTCATCGCAGGCGCGGCCATCCTGCTGCCCGGTCGTGCGACGGGCCAGGTTGCGCCGGTCATGCGCGCCAGCGGCAGCACGGTGGTGGCGGGCGAGACCCGCTTCGAGTTCCTGACCCCGACACTGCTGCGGATGGAGTACGCACCGTCCGGTGCGTTCGTGGATGCGCCGACCGCCGTCGTGCAGAAGCGGGATTGGCCTGCCGTTGCCGTGCACACGACGCGTGAGCACGGCTGGCTGGTCGCCGGCACCGACGCGATGACCGTGCGCTACCGGCTGCAGTCCGGACCGTTCGATGCGAAGAACCTGGAAGTGACCTGGCATGACGACGCGGGCGCGCCGCTTCGCACCTGGCACCCGGGCGACGTGGATCCGGGCAACCTCGGCGGGCTCACCTATTCGCTGGACAACGTCGCCGAGGTCAACCTGCCCACGGACGGCAGCGACCTGGAAAGCCCGGTGAACGACGTCATCCCGGGCATCAATATCCGCCTGCCGAAGGCCAAGCCGGGGCTGCTCAGCCGCAGCGGCTACGCGTTCATCGACGACAGCACCACGCCGGTGTGGAACCGCGCCACGCAGTGGATCGAGCCGCGCCGGCAGGTCGGCCAGCAGGACTGGTATCTGTTCACCTACGGCCACGACTATCGCCGCGTGCTCAAGGAATATGCCGCGCTGTGCGGGCCGATCCCGATGATCCCCCGCTACACGCTCGGTGCCTGGATCACCGACTTCAACTTCGAGTATTTCCCCGGCAGTGCGGCCTCGAAGAGCCCCGCCTTCAAGCGCTACGACGCCGATCACCTGAAGAACGAGGTCGCCCGGCTGCGCAGGGACCGCATTCCGCTGGACGTCCTGGTGCTCGATTTCGCCTGGCACAACTACGGCTGGGACGGCGGCTTCGACTGGAGCCCGCTGATCCGGCACCCGCCGGCGTTGCTGCACTGGCTGGCCGGGCGCGGCGTGAAGGTGGGCCTCAACGATCATCCCGGCTACGCCAATACCGAGGAGGCCGTGGTCTCGCACAAGGACAGCCATGCCGCTGCCGCGCTGGCCGCGCTCGGCAGGCCGATGCCGCCCAGGCCCGGCTTCCGGCGTGCGGTGCCGGCGCACTGGCAGTTCGCCCTGGACCCGCACGATGCGGGGCGGCAGGCGCGCTGGTTCGCCGATGGCCAGGGCGCGCAGTGGACCGACGTGCGCATCGGCGAGCCGTGGGAGCGCCAGGGGCACCCGCGCTATGCCGGGGTCGCCTGGTACCGCACCACGATGCGCGCGCCGGCGCAGTTGCCCTCGCCGTTGTTTCTGGTGTTCGGCGAGGTCGGCGGTCACTACACGCTGTACATCGATGGACAGGAGGTCGCCCACAGCACGGTGCAATGGCCGCAACGGCTGACCTACGCCGACGTTGCCGGCGTACTGAAGGCCGGCGCAAGGAACACGATCACCCTGCGCGTGCAGGCGGGCGAACGCGGCAGCGGGCTGATCGGCAGCGACATCGCGCTGCAGGATATCGAGCCGCCGCCGCGGATCTTCTTCGACCTGTCCGACAAGCGGCAGGCGGCCGCGTCGATGGAGGCGCTGCACAAGCCGCTGCTCGATCAGGGCGTGGCGTTCTGGTGGGTCGACGGCGGCAGCGGCGCCGTGACCATGCCCGGCCTGAACAAGCAGCTGTGGACCAACAAGGTGTTCTATGACGCCACCCGGCAGGCGACCGGCGAGCGCGGCTTCATCCTGAGCCGCTACGGCGACTGGGGCAGCGAGCGCTATCCGGCCTATTTCACCGGCGACACCTATTCCGAATGGCCGGTGCTGCGCTATGAGGTGGCCTACACCACCCGCGCCGGCAACGTGCTGGTGCCCTACGTCAGCCACGACATCGGCGGCTTCCACGGTGCGAAGATCCCGTTTGATCTCTACGCGCGCTGGGTCGAGTTCGGCACCTTCAGTCCCATCCTGCGGTTGCACAGCGCGCACGCCAACCCGCGCGAGGGCAACACGCGGATGCCGTGGAACTACGGCGAGAAAGGCGTCGCCTTCCTGCGCAAGTACTTCACCCTGCGCACCCAGCTGATCCCCTACATCTACAGCTACACCTGGCAGGCGCACACGCAGGCACTGCCGCTGCTGCGGCCGCTGTACCTCGTCGATCCCGACAGCGACGAAGCCTACCGGCATCCGCACGAATACTTCTTCGGCGACCAGATGCTGGTGGCGCCGGTCACCGACCCCAGCGGCGACGTCAGCATCTACCTGCCGGCGGGCGCGTGGTTCGATTTCTTCACCGGCAAGCGTTACGCCGGGGGACGCACGTTCACCGCGCACTACGCGGTCGATGCCACGCCGGTGTTCGTGCGCGACGGCGGCATCGTGCCCGAACAGGCGCCGAGCCTGTATTCGGACGCCCGGCCGCTGGATCGGCTAATACTGGACGTCTATGGCACCGCGGCGGGGCGCTTCGACCTGTACGAAGACGATGGGCGTTCGCTGGACTTCGCACAGGGGGCGCACGCCTCCACCCCGATTACCTACGCACGAACGGACGACGGGGGCTACGCGCTGTCGATCGGCGCAACCGACGGCAGCTACCGCGGGCAGGTGCCGAAACGCGCCTACGAGCTGCGCATCCATGCGGCCGGCAAGCCACGGTCCGTCACGGTGGACGGCGAGCCGGTGCGGTGGCGCTGGAGCACCGCCCGGTCGGAGGCCACCGTCAGCGTCCCGACCCGCGACATCCGCACGCCGGTGCACATCGCCTGGTCCGCCGCGGAGGGCACCGCGGGCTAGGATCCTGTCGGGCTTTGCTCGGCCGGGCAGGCAGGGTTCCGGGCGCCTGCATGGTGACTACTTGTCTGCGGCGCCCGCAGCCTGCATGCTGAAAGGCCATGCCTTCCCTGCCTGCCATCCGCCTGCTGCGACGCCGCCATCCCCGGTGGATGGCGGCGGTGCTGGCGTTGGTCCTGACGATGGTCACGCTGTCGACCATGCCGCGCTGGCTGACCCACGCCCACGGCGAGCACGCCACGGCGACGATGGTGCTCGGTGTCGCGCAGGCGCTGGATCACCACGATGTCGATTCCGGTGTCGCCGCCGGCGCCTCCGTCGACGAGGAGCACGCGCATGCGCATTACCTCGCCGGGACGGCGTTCACGCTGCCCGCGCTGATCGACAGCCTGCCGCTGCATCTGCCGGGCAGTACCTGCCCGCCGGGGCGTCGCGCCAGCGCACCGCCGCGCCTGTTGGCTACGCCGCACCGCCCTCCGATCGCCTGAACTCCTGATCGAAACGCCCGACGGCCGCCCGCGGCCTGTCGTCGATCCCGATCTGTCCGGAGTACGGCCGTGTCTTTCCTGTGCTGTCTTTCGCCTGCCGCGCGCGGGCGTGCCGGGTTGTCCATCGTCACGGGCAGCCGGCCTTCTGCCGTGCGCGTTCGCGCCCGCTGGCCGCGCCTTCGCGGCGCGGCGGCGCTTGCCCCCCTTACGGAGTCCTTCCCCATGATCGATCGCTTCTGGCGAGCCGGCGCGCGCTGCGTGCTGGCGAGCGCCGTGCTGTTGCCGCTGGCCGCGCAGGCTGCCACGCCGGCAGAGTTTGTTGTTTCCGCCGGGCAGATGCGCGCGCTCGGCGTCACCGTGCAGCGGCTGGACAAGCCGCGGGCGATCCGCGGTCTGAGTTATCCGGCGCGGGTGATCCTGCCGCCGGCGCAGGACGTGGCGGTCAGCGCGCCGGTGGCCGGCGTGGTCGAGCAGGTGCTGGTGAGCGAGCACGAGCCGGTGGTGTCGGGCCAGCCGCTGCTGCGCCTGGCCAGCCCGGAGTTCGGCCAGATGCAGCTGGCTGCGCTGCAGGCGGCCAACCGCAACCGGCTCGCGCAGCAGGCGCTGCGCCGCGAGCGGCAGCTGTTCGCCGAAGGCATCGTGCCCGAGCGGCGCCTGCGCGAGGCGGAGGCCGCCGCCAGCGACAGCCGTGCCGCCGCGTACCAGGCCGAGGCGGCCCTGCAACTGGCCGGACTGGACCCGCCGGCGATCGCCCGGCTGACCGCCGCCACCCATCCGCTGCAGCCGTCGCTGACGGTGAAATCGCGCAGCGCCGGCTTGGTGGTCGACCTGCTGGCGCGCCCCGGCCAGCGCGTGGCGGCGGCCGATCCGCTGCTGCGCATTACCGATCCCAGCCGGCTGTGGCTGGACATCCAGCTGCCCGCCCAGCGCGCCGACGCGTGGGCGAAGGATCGCGACATCACCGTGATCGGACGCAGCGTGACCGCCCGCGCCATGCAGGCCGGCGCGGTGGTCGGCGAGGGCCAGACGGTGAGCCTGCGCGCGCGGGTCACCGCAGGCGTCGGGCAGCTGCGGCCGGGCGAGTTCGTGCAGGTGCAGGTGCCGTTTGTCGAGCGCACCGACGCCTGGCCGCTGCCGCTGGTCGCGGTGGTGCGCCAGGACGGGCAGGCCTACGTGTTCGTGCGCACGGCCAAGGGCTTCGAGGCGCGCCCGGTGACGGTGCTGGACAGCGCCGGCGAGGCGGTAAGCGTGCAGGGCCCGCTGGGGGCCGGCGACGCGGTGGCGGTGCGCAGCGTGATCGCGCTCAAGGCCGCCTGGCTCGGCGAGAGCGGAGGCGAATGACATGCTGCAGCGGCTGATCCAATTCGCCCTCGCGCAGCGGCTGTTCGTGCTGCTGGCCACCGTACTGCTCGCCGCCGCCGGCTGGTTCGCCTTCCAGCGCCTGCCGATCGACGCCTTTCCGGACGTCTCCAGCACCCAGGTCAAGGTGATCATGAAGGCGCCCGGCATGACGCCGGAGGAGATCGAGACGCGCATCGCCATCCCGATCGAGGTGGAGATGCTCGGCATTCCCCACCAGCGCATGCTGCGCTCGGTGACCAAGTACGGCCTGGTCGACGTGACCATCGATTTCAACGACGGCACCGACATCTACTGGGCACGCCAGCAGGTGGCCGAACGCCTCAACGGCATCCTCGCCGACCTGCCGCCGGGCATCGGCGGCGGCATGGCGCCGATCACCACGCCGCTGGGCGAGATGTTCATGTTCACCGTGGAGGCCGAGGACATGACGCTGGCCGAGCGGCGCAGCCTGCTCGATTGGGTGATCCGTCCGGCGCTGCGCTCGGTGCCGGGCGTGGCCGACGTCAACGCGCTCGGCGGCGTGGTGCGCAGCTACGAGGTGGTGCCCGATCCGGTGAAGCTGGCCGCGGTGGGCCTGTCCACAGGCGACCTGCAGCGGGCGATCGGCGCCAACAACCGCAACGACGGCGCCGGCCGCCTGGGCGAGGGCGACGAGGTGCTGCTGGTGCGCACCGAGGGCAACATCCGCCACCTCGACGACCTGCGCGCGGTGGTGCTCACCCGCAAGGACGGCGTGCCGGTGCGCGTGGGCGACGTGGCGCAGGTGCGCATCGGTGCGCTCACCCGCTACGGCGTGGTCACCAAGGACGGCCGCGGCGAGGCGGTGGAAGGGCTGGTGCTCGGGCTGGCCGGCGCCAACGCGCGCGAGGTGGTGGACGGCGTGCGCAGGAAGCTGGCGGAGCTGGCGCCGAGCCTGCCGCCGGGGGTGAAGCTGCAGGTGTTCTACGACCGCGCCGAACTGGTCGACAAGGCGGTCGGCACGGTGTCGCGGGCGCTGATCGAGGGCACCTTGCTGGTGCTGGTGCTGCTGGGTGCGTTCCTGGGCAACCTGCGCGCGGCGGTCACCGTGGCGCTGGTGCTGCCGCTGGCCGCGCTGGGCACCTTCATCCTGATGCGGGCCGGCGGCATGTCGGCCAACCTGATGAGCCTGGGCGGGCTGGCCATCGCGATCGGCATGCTGGTCGATGCGGCGGTGGTGGTGGTGGAGAACATCGTGCAGCACCTGGGTCATGACCAGGCCGGCCGCAAGCTGCCGCGGCTGCACGTGATCTACCGCGCGGTGCGCGAGGTGGCGGTGCCGGTGACCGCGGGCATCGCGATCATCATCACCGTGTTCCTGCCGCTGCTCACGCTGCAGGACCTGGAAGGCAAGATGTTCGTGCCGGTGGCGCTGACGATCGTGTTCGCGCTGGCCGGGTCGCTGCTGCTGTCGCTGACGGCGATCCCGGTGATCGCCTCGTTCGTGCTGCGCAGCGTGCCGCACGACGATCCGTGGCTGCCGCGCAAGCTGCTGCTGCTGTATCGCCCCGCGCTGGCCTGGGCGATGCGGCGCCAGCGCGTGGTGTTCGTCGCTGCCGGCGTGCTGCTGGCGCTCGCCGTGGGCGTGTATGCGCTGGTGGGCAAGACCTTCATGCCGACCATGGACGAGGGCGACCTCATCGTGGGCATCGAGAAGCTGCCCAGCGTGAGCCTGGAGGAAAGCGCCGCGCTGGACCTGAAGATCCAGCAGGCGCTGATGGCCAGGGTGCCCGAGGTGGTCGGGGTGGTGGCGCGCGCCGGTTCGGACGAGATCGGGCTGGACCCGATGGGGCTGAACCAGACCGACACCTTTCTCGTGCTCAAGCCGGTCAGGGACTGGCAGGTGGCGGACAAGGACGCGCTGATCGCGAAGATCCGCAGCGTGCTCGACCAGTTGCCGGGGATCAAGTACAGCTTCACCCAGCCGATCGACATGCGCGTGCAGGAGATGATCATCGGCGTGCGCGGCGACCTCGCCATCAAGGTGTTCGGTCCGGATCTGGCCGTGCTCAACGAGCTGGCCGGCCGCATCGAGGCGCAGATGAAAACCGTGCCGGGCAACCAGGACGTCTACACCGTGCAGAACGACGGCGTGCAGTACCTGCGCGTGATCATCGACCGGCTCGCCGCCGGCCACTTCGGGCTGTCGGTGGAGGACGTGCAGGACGCCCTGCGCGCGCAGATCGAGGGCGAGCGTGCCGGCCTGGTGATCGAGGGCAACCAGCGCGTGCCGATCGTGCTGCGCGGACCGGACCGGGTACGGCGCTCGCCCGCGGACTTCGCCGCGCTGCGCCTGACCGCGGCCGACGGCACCAGCGTGCCGCTGGAAAGCGTGGCCCGGCTGGTGCGCGACGGTGGCCCGGTGAAGATCGATCGCGAGATGGGCAGCCGCTACAGCGTGGTGATCGCCAACGTCAGCGGACGCGACCTGGTCGGCTTCGTGGAAGAGGCCAAGGCGAAGATCACCAGGGCGGTGCCGCTGCCCACCGGCTACCGGATCAGCTGGGGTGGCCAGTTCGAGAACCAGCAGCGCGCCGCGGCGCGGCTGGGCCTGGTGGTGCCGGTGGCGCTGGGGGTGATCTTCCTGATCCTGTTCGCCACCTTCGGCTCGGTGCGCCAGTCGCTGCTGGTGCTGAGCAACATCCCGTTCGCGCTGGTCGGCGGCGTGGTGGCGCTGTGGCTCACCGGCGAATACCTCTCGGTGCCCGCGTCGGTGGGCTTCATCGCCCTGCTCGGCATCGCCGTGCTCAACGGCGTGGTGCTGGTGAGCTACTTCAACCAGCTGCACGCCGAGGGCCTGAGTCGGCTGCAGTGCGTGATCGTCGGCGCCGAGCGCCGGCTGCGGCCGGTGATGATGACCGCCTCGATCACCGCGTTCGGCTTGATCCCGCTGCTGTTCGCCAGCGGCCCCGGCTCCGAGGTGCAGCGCCCGCTGGCCATCGTGGTCATCGGCGGTCTGGTCAGCGCCACCGCGCTGACGCTGATCCTGCTGCCCATCCTCTACCTGCGTTTTGCCCATCCCGCCGCGGAGGTGCGTCATGGATAAGTGTTGTGTCTGCATGGTCTGCAGCAGCGACGTCGAGGAGAACCTGCTCGACGCGCTGCTGCTGCATTTCGGCGAGGCGGTGTTCACCAGCCAGCCGGCGTTTTCCCACGGCCTGGCCAGCGCGGAGCTGGACCCGCGCGAGCAGGTGCTCGGACGCCGGCGCGCGGTGCTGGTGCAGATCCTGCTCGCGCCGGCGGCGGCCGATGCGCTGGTGCAGCGCCTGCACGAGGAGTTCGCCGGCACCGGCATCCGCTACTGGATGCTGCCGGTCGTGCGCGAAGGAGCGCTGGCATGAGGCGCTGGTGCTCTGTGCTGCTGCTCGGCCTGGCGACGGCGTCGGCCGCCGCGCAGGGAAGCGAGCCGCGTATCGCCGCCGACCTGCCGTCCACCGCGGCGGCGCAGGACTGGCTGCGCCAGGATCCCGCCGTGCGCCAGGCGGTGGCGGAGTTGTCCGGCGCCGGTCATGTGGCCGGACAGCTGCGCGCCTCGCCGCACGAGTGGGCGCTCAAGGCCATCGGCCAGCAGCGCCGTTATGCCGTGGGGCCGAGCTCGAACGAGTGGTCGGTGCAACTGGAGCGCACGATCCGGCTGCCTGGCAAGCGCGCGATGGACCGCGAGCTGGGCGACGTGGAAATCGCGCTGGCCGAGGCCCGGCTGGGCGAGGCGATCCACGAGGCGGCGCGCAGCCTGCTGGAGCTGTGGATGGACTGGCTGCATGCCGAGCAGGCCCGAGAGCTGATGGCCGCGCAGGCCGGCTTCGCGCAGGCCAGTCTGCACGCCGTGCAGAAGCGCCAGCGCGCGGGCGACGCCTCGCGGCTGGAGGTGAACGTCGCCGCCGGCGATCTCGGCGAGGTGCGCCAGCGCCTCGCCGAGGCCGAGGCCGAGGCGACCAAGGCCGCGGCGCGGCTGCGCATCCGCTTTCCGGCCGCGCCGGCCACCGCGCCGGCGCTGGGCGAGCCGCAGGCGATCGAGGGATCGTCCGCGGCCTGGCGCGAGCGCGTGCTGGCCACCAGCGATCCGCTGCGCATGGCCGAGCTGGAGCTGCGCAAGGCGCAGCAGCAGGCTGCGCGCACCCGCGCCGACCGTCTGCCCGATCCGACCGTGGGGCTGTTCACCGCGTCGGAAATGTTCGGCCGCGAGCGCATCGTGGGCGTCAGCGTGTCGGTGCCGCTGCCGGGCGGCTACCGCCGCGAGCGCCTGGGCCAGGCGCTGAGCGCGGTGGATGCCGCCGCCGCCGCGCGGGATCGGGAGCGGCGCACGGAGGAGATCGCCATCGCCGAGGCACTTGCCGATGCGAGGAGCAATTACGCGCGCTGGCAACTGGCCCGCACCGGCGCGGAGCAGGCCGCCGACACGGCGCGCCTCACCCAGCGCGCCTATGCGCTGGGTGAGGCCGATCTGCAGACCCTGCTGCTGGCCCGCCGGCAGTCGCTGGACGCCGCCCGCAGCGCACTGGATGCGCGGGTGACGGCGCTGCGCGCGCGCTACCGGCTGCTGGTCGATGCGCACCGCATCTGGGGGCTGGAGCACGAGTAGCGGTCGCAGGAAGCGGCCTGGGGCAGCACCGCGCGGCATCGCCTGCCGCGCGGTGAACGCCCCCGTGCGCCTTGCCGCGACGCCGGGTCCGGCTCAGCTTTTCCGGTGCGTGACGCCGGCGCCGAGCGTGCCGATCAGCAGCACGGTGAAGGCGACCTCGATCAGGCCGAGCCAGCGCTCGGCCGGCGAGCTCCACGCCTCGGCGATGCCGTGGGAGAAATAGAACAGGCTGAGCACGCCGACCCACAACAGGGCGCGGCGCACGTTGCGCAACGCAGTGAGCGGCAGCAGCAGCGGCAGCACGGTGATCGCCAGCACCAGCGCGAGCGGCATCCGCTCGGGCGGTACCAGCCAGGCGTGCCAGGCCAGCTGCAGCACGAGCAGCGCCGCCCAGGCGGCGAGGCCGACGCGGTAGACCGGCCGCAGCGGTGCGGATGCGCCGGTCATGCGCCGAGTGCCAGCTTGCGGGCGGTGTCGGCGAGGCGGCGGCCCAGCGCACGGGCCAGTTCGCGCTCGTGCTCGCTGATCGCGTTGTCGCCGGCAGGGCCGGCGACGTGGCTGGCGCCGTAGGGCGTGCCGCCGGTGAGCGTGGAACTCAGCGCCGGTTCGGTGTAGGGCAGGCCGAGCAGCAGCATGCCGTGGTGGAGCAGCGGCAGGGCCATGCTGAGCAGGGTCGATTCCTGCCCGCCGTGCATGGTGCCGGTGGAGGTGAAGACGGCCGCCGGTTTGCCGACCAGCGTGCCGCTGGCCCACTCGGCGCCGGTGGCGTCGAGGAAGTATTTGAGCGGCGCAGCCATGTTGCCGAAGCGGGTGGGGCTGCCCAGCGCGAGGCCGGCGCAGTCGAGCAGATCCTCGCCGGTGGCGTAGGGCGCGCCGTCGTCCGGCTCGGGCGGCTGCGCGGTCTGCGTGACCGGCGCCACCGGCGGCACCTGGCGCAATCGCGCCTGCATGCCGGGGATTTCCTCCACGCCGCGCGCGATCAGTCGCGCAAGCTGGGCGGTGTGGCCGCTGCGGCTGTAGTACAGGACAAGGATGCTGTGGCTCATGCGCGTGGGCGGTTCAGTGGCGGCCCGCTAGTGTAACGTTCGCCTCCGGGCCGGAGGTCGTGCCACGCCACCGCGCCCGCGCTCCACGCTTCCCTCGCCCATCCCGGGGACCCCGATGGCCAAGCCGTTCAACCGCGACCGCACCGCCAGTTTCGCGCGCTTCATCTGGCAACGCTTCGTCGACGACAAGTGCTTCGAGACGGCCGGCGCGCTCTCCTACACCACGCTGGTGTCGCTGGTGCCGTTGATGGTGGCGGTGTTCGCGATGTTCTCGGTGTTCCCCGCGTTCGCCCCTGCGCGCGACGCGCTGTTGTCGTTCGTGTTCAACAATTTCGTGCCGGCGGCGGGCGAGAAGCTGCAGCGCGCGCTGGGGAGTTTCGCCAGCAATGCCAGCGGCCTGACCGGCATCAGCGTACTGGTGATGCTGTTCAGCGCGCTGTCGATGATGGTGAGCATCGAGGATCGATTGAATCGCATCTGGCGCGTGCACCAGCCGCGGCCGTGGGGCTCGCGCCTGCTGCTGTACTGGGCGGCGCTGACGCTGGGGCCGATCCTGGTGGTGGGCGGGCTGGCGGCCTCGTCGTACGTCACTGCGCTGCCGCTGCTGCAGCAGGCGGCCGGGCAGTTCAACCCGGGCATCGGCCAGCACCTGCTGGCGCTGCTGCCGTTCGTGGTCACCTACATCACGCTGTGGCTGATGTACGCGGTGATTCCCAATCGCCCGGTGGTGGTGCGCGATGCGGCGATCGGCGCGCTGCTGGGGGCGATCCTGTTCGAACTGGCGCGCTGGGGCTTCACGCTGTTCGTGCGCAACGCGCAGACCTACCAGCAGATCTACGGCGCGCTGGCGGTGATTCCCACGTTCCTGCTGTGGATCTACCTGTCGTGGGTGATCGTGATCCTGGGCGCGTCGATCGCCGCCTCGATCAACGCGTTCGAATACCACCCGCCGGCGCACGCGCTGCCCGAGGGGGCGGAGTTCCTCGGCCTGCTGGCGGTGCTCAAGCATTTCGTGCAGGCGCAGCGGCGCGGCGAATGCGTGGACCCGGCATCCGTGCAGTTGCAGGAGCCGTATCTGCGTTCCAGCCAGGTAAGCTGCTATTTCGACGACCTGCTGCGCGCCGACCTGATCCAGCGCAGCGAGGCCGGCGGCTGGCTGCTGACCCGCAGCCTGGACAGTACCGACCTGCTGCACGTGTATGCCGGCACGCAGTACCGGCTGCCGCTGCATCCGGCCGAGGAGGCGCAGGCATTGGGCATTGTCCTGCCCGACGTGCTGATCCAGCTGCTGGGCATGGTGGCGCAGGCGCTGGATGCCGCGCTGGGTACCCGGCTCGACCGTATCTATCCCCCGTCCGCCGATGCGGCGGATGTTTCCGAGGAGTCCGTGCCATGAAGAGCTTCATTCCGCTGGTCCTGCTTGCCGTCGCTGCGATCGCGGCGCCCGCCCACGCGGCAATGCCGGCCAGGCCGACGCTCAAGGTGACCACGCTGGACGGCAAGCCGTACGACCTCGCCGCGCAGCGCGGCCACTGGGTGGTGGTGAATTACTGGGCGACGTGGTGCGTGCCGTGTATCAAGGAGATGCCCGACATCTCCGCCTTCGTCAGCAGGCGCAGGGACGTCACCGCGATCGGCCTGGCCTACGACGACAGCGACATCGCCGACATCCGCGCCTTCGTCGCCAGGCATCCGGTGAGCTACCCGATCGCGCAGGTCACGCTGGACAATCCGCCGAAGGATTTCGACGAGCCGCGCGGCCTGCCCACCACCTATCTGATCGCGCCGGACGGCACGGTCGCCAGGCGCTTCGTCGGACCGATCTCCGGCAATGCGCTGAAGGCCGCGATCGACGACGCCAAGTGATGCCGACCGCGCGCTTCCTGGTCAGCGGCCGCGTGCAGGGCGTGTGCTTCCGCGCCGGCGCGCGCGAGCAGGCGCTGGCGCTGGGGCTGCGGGGCGTGGCGCGCAACCTGGCCGACGGCCGGGTAGAGGTGATTGCCTGCGGTGACCAGGAGGCGATCGCGATGCTGGAGCGCTGGCTGCACGATGGCCCGCCGGCGGCACGCGTCGAGCAGGTGCTGCGCGAATCCTGTGCCGAGTGGACCGGCGCCGGATTCACCACCGCCTGAGCTCAGCGCGGTGGCGCGATCCAGAAGCTGGCGTCGGCGAGCTTTTCGCGCTTGGGCCTACCGCGCAGCTTGGGCAGCTTGACCTTGACGTCGGGCACGCGCACGTCGGGCAGCTGGTCGAGCAGGTGGCGCATCAGGGCGAGGCGCCCCTGCTTCTGGTCGTTGTAGTCGACCACGAACCAGGGCGCGTGCGCGGCGTGGGTGCGCTCCATCATCACGTCGCGCAGGTGGCCGATCTCGGCGTATTTCTCGCGGGCGGCCAGATCCACCGGAGAGAGTTTCCAGCGCTTGAGCGGGTCGGCCACGCGCTCGGCGAAGCGGGCTTCCTGCTCGTCCTGGTCCACCGCCAGCCAATACTTGAGAATCAGGATGCCGCTGTCAGCCAGCATGCGTTCGAACGCCGGGCAGTCGTCGAGGAACTGCGCGTACTGCGCCTGGCTGCAGAAGCCCATCGCCGGCTCCACCACGGCGCGGTTGTACCAGCTGCGGTCGAACAGCACGAGTTCCCCTGCGGCGGGCAGATGCGCCACGTAACGCTGGAAGTACCACTGCGAGGCTTCGCGATCGTCCGGCTTGGGCACGGCCACCACGCGATAGCCGCGGGTGTCCAGCCGGTCGGTGATCGCCTTGATCGTGCCGCCCTTGCCGGCCGCGTCGCGGCCTTCGAAGATCACCAGCAGGCGCCGTCCGCTCTTGCGCAGCCAGCGCTGCACCCCGGTCAGCTCGATCTGCAGCGCTTCCAGCTGCTGCTCGTAAGCCTTGCGCTTCATCGGGCGATCTCCGGCGGGGTGGCTGGACGAGGGTAGCGCGTCGCGCGTTCCCGGCGTCACCGCGTCAGCCGGCGTCGGTGAGCGCCTTGAGCTGGTCGGCCTGATCCTCGCGCATCAGCGCATCGACGAGTTCGTCCAGGTCGCCCTGCAGGATTTCCGGGAGGCGATAGAGGGTGAGGTTGATGCGGTGGTCGGTGATCCGGCCCTGCGGGAAGTTGTAGGTGCGGATGCGCTGGCTGCGGTCGCCCGAGCCCACCTGCACGCGGCGCGACTCGGCCTCGGCGGCGTCCTGCTTCGCGCGCTCGGCGTCCAGCAGCTGCGCCTTCAGCCGCTTCATCGCCTTGTCGCGGTTGGCGTGCTGCGAGCGTTCGGTCTGGCACTCCACCACCAGGCCAGTGGGGAGGTGGGTGATGCGGATCGCCGAGTCGGTCTTGTTGACGTGCTGGCCGCCGGCGCCGGAGGAGCGGAAGGTATCCACCTTGAGATCGGCCGGGTTGATCGCGATGTCCTCGATCTCCTCCACGTCGGGGATGATCGCCACGGTGGCGGCCGAGGTGTGGATGCGGCCCTGCGACTCGGTGGCCGGCACGCGCTGCACGCGGTGCGTGCCCGATTCGTACTTCAGTCGCGAGAACGCGCCCTTGCCCTCGATGTGCGCCACGGCTTCCTTGTAGCCGCCGTGTTCACCCGCGTGCGCCGACTCGATCTCGGTTTTCCAGCCGCGCTGCTCGGCGTAGCGCAGGTACATGCGCAGCAGGTCGCCGGCGAAGATCGCCGCCTCGTCGCCGCCGGTGCCGGCGCGCACTTCCAGGAACAGGTTGCCCTCGTCGCGCGGGTCGGTGGGCAGCAGCAGGATCTGCAGCTCCTGGTCCAGTTCCACCAGCCGCTGCTGCAGCCGCGTCACGTCGTCGGCGGCCATCTCGCGCAGTTCCGGATCGGCCAGCATGGCGCGCGACTCGGCCAGCTCGCGCTGGGCGTCGTCGTGCTCGCGCAGTGCCGCGGCCACCGGGCCGAGCCGGGCGTACTCGCGCGAGAGCGTGCGGAAGCGCGCGTTGTCGCCGATCACCTCCGGCTGGGTCAGCAGCAGGCCGACTTCCTCGTGGCGTTCGGACAGGGCTTCGAGCTTGGCGCGGATGGACGGTGTCATGGGCGGGCATCGGTGAGGGCAGGGCGGGCGAACGGGCGGGCGGCCAGACGTTCGCGCCGCTAATCCTCGCCAGCCTCGCGCTGCAGTCCGTACAGCCGCCCGGCCGCGTGCAGCAGGTCGAGATCGCCGCTAAGCGCCGCCTCGCGCAGCGCCGCGCTGGGATGATGCAGCAGCTTGTTGGTGAGCGTGTTGGCGAGGAAGGCGAGTGCCTCCTCCGGCGACTTGCCGCGCGCGAGCATGCCGCGCGCCTTGTCCAGCACTTCGTCGCGGTAGACCTCGGCATGGTGGCGCATGTCCACCGCCGGATTGCGCACGCCCAGCGCGCGGCGCCAGGCCATGTAGCGCTCCACCTGCAGGTCGATGATGGCGTCGGCCTCGCGCGCCGCGGCCTCGCGCGAGCGGCGGTTGTGGTCGATCACCTGGCGCAGGTCGTCGATGCCGTAGAGGAACACGTCCTGCAGTTCGCCCACGCCCGCCTCGATGTCGCGCGGCACCGCGATGTCGACCATGAACATCGGCTTGTGCCGCCGCTCGATGACGGCCTTTTCGACCATCGCGCGGGTCAGCACCGGCTGCCGCGCGGCGGTGGAGGCGATCACGATGTCCGCTTCGGCCAGATGCTGCGGCAGGTCGGCCAGCGCGATCGCGTAGCCGCCGTAGCGGGTGGCCAGCTCCTGCGCGTTCTCCAGCGTGCGGTTGGCCACGATCAGGCGGCACACCTGCTTGTCGGCGAGGTGGCGCGCGGCCAGTTCGATGGTGTCGCCGGCGCCGATCAGCAGTACGCAGGCCTGCTTGAGGTCGGTGAACACCTGCTCGGCGAGGCGCACCGCGGTGAACGCCACGGAGACCGTATGCGCGCCGATCCGGGTGTCGGTGCGCACGCGCTTGGCCACGGCGAAGGTGTGCTGCAGCAGGCGGTCCAGCGGCGCCTTCAGCGTCCGCGCCTCGCGCGCCTGCTGGTAGGCGTCCTTCACCTGGCCGAGGATCTGCGGTTCGCCCAGCACCATCGAGTCCAGCCCGGTGGCGACGCGGAACATGTGGCGCACGGCGTCGTCCTCGTCGTGGCGATAGAGGAACTCGTCGAGCTTGCCGGGGGTCAGACGGTGATGCCGGTTGAGCCATGCCTGCGGCACGTGCTCGGCGCCTTCGGCCACCCCCACGTACAGCTCGGTGCGGTTGCAGGTGGACAGGATCATCGCCTCTTCCACGCCGGGTTCGCGGGTGAGCTCCTGCAAGGCCTCGCCGGCGGCGTGCGCGTCGAACGCCACCTGCTCGCGCAGGCTGACCGGCGCGGTGAGGTGATTGAGCCCGAGGGCGATCAGTGGCATGGCGAGGACGGCATTTCGGCGGCGGGGTGTCCGGCGGCGTAGGCTAAGCTTGGCGCTCGTCGCACGTGGTGACGGATACGGCCGAAACAGGCGAACAGATGATCAATAGTGTGCTCAGCGGGTCGGGCAAGTTCAAGCAAATGCGGCATTTTGCGATGGCGAGCGTGGTGGCCGTGACGATGGCCGGATGTGCCGCGGCGCCAGCCGTGCGGCCAGCGCCGGTGGCCGCCTCGCCGCAACCGCTGGCCCGGCTGGTGGTGGCCACGCCCGATGCCGATCACGATGTGATGGCCCAGCTCATGGCCGGCGAGATGGCGCTCACCCACTCCGATCTCAAGACGGCCGCGGCGGCCTACGGCAAGGCCGCGGCCCTGTCCAGCGACCCGCAGGTGGCCGAGCGCGCCACCGCGCTGGCGCTGGCCGTGCACGACGACGCGTCGGCGACACGCGCGCTGCAGCGCTGGCAGGCGCTGGGCGCGAAACCGGCCGCGCTGGCCCAGGCCCGCGCCGAGCTGGCGCTGGATCGCGGCAACGCGGCCGAGGCCCGGCGCCAGCTGGAGAACGTGCTCAAGCTCGGCGGCGACGATGCCTGGCGCCAGTTCGGCCGGGTGCTGGTCGGTGCGCGCGATGCGGCACAGGCGGCCCGGCTGCTCGAGGCGCTGGCCATACCGGAGCGGCTGCCAGCCGACGAGCAGGCCTGGCTGGCGATGAGCGAGCTGGGCGACCGGCTCGGCCGTCGTGCCTATGCCCTGCGCATCGCCAACGCCGCGGCCGCGCGCTTCCATTCGTCGGCCACCTACGCCTGGGCCGCCCAGATGACCTTGCGCGCCGGCGATCGCGCCGCCGCGCAGGCGCTGCTGAAGCAGGCGATCGCCCGTGCCCCCGGCGACACCCACCTGCGCCTGGCCTACGCCACCATGCTGGCGCAGGGCGGCGATTACCCGGCAGCGGCGAAGTTCCTGGCCAGCGGCAAGCAGAGCGCGGACATCTACAACCTGCGCGCGGCGCTGGCGTCCCAGGCCAACGACAAGCAGACCCTGGCCATGCTGTACCGCCAGCTGCAGAAGTCGCCCGACGAGATCCGCCAGTCCAGCGCCTTCCTGCTCGGCCAGCTGGCCGAGATGCAGGGCCTGAAGGCCGAGGCGCTGGCGTGGTATGACCAGGTGGGCGACGAGGATCCGCACGCCTTCGACGCGGACCTGCGCAGCGCGGTGATCCTGCACGGCCAGGGCAGGCGGGCCGAGGCGCACGAGCTGCTCGGCCAGCTGGAGACCGCCTACCTCGACCAGCCCGGGCAGCTGCGCAAGGCCTACGAGGCCGATGCCGACCTGTACATGGCCGAGCAGAAATATCCGCAGGCGGAGATGGCCTTCAGCCGGGCGCTGCAGGTGGTGCCGGACGATCCCGGTCTGCTCTACGGCCGCGGGCTGGCCTACGCCGAGTCCGGCAAGATCGACCAGGCGGTCACCGACCTGCGCCGGTTGCTGCAGCTCAAGCCCCGCGACGTCGATGCCAGCAACGCGCTGGGCTACACGCTGGCCGATGCCAACCGCGACCTGCCCGAGGCCGAGCGGCTGATCGCGCAGGCGCGCAAGGCCAAGCCGGACGATCCGGCGATCGCCGACTCCTGGGGCTGGCTGCAGTACCGGCTGGGCCATCTGGACGAAGCGGCCCGCGTGCTGCGGCAGGCCTGGAAGCAGCGGCCCGATGCGGATGTGGGCGTGCATCTGGGCGAAGTGCTGTGGAAGAGCGGGCAGCGCGACGAGGCGGCCCGCGTGTTCGAGCAGGTACGCAAGATCGACCCGGGCAACGCGATCCTGCGCGACACGCTCAAGCGGCTGCAGCCATGACCGGAACGTGCCGGAAGATCGCCCTGGGGCTGGGCGTGGCGGCGCTGTCCGGCTGCGTGAGCCTGCCGCCGCGCGGCGGGACGGTGGCCGCCGACGCCGGCCTGATGGCCGCGCAGGCGGCCCGCGAGGATGCCCTGCGTGAGGTGCGCGACTGGAGCCTGGACGGGCGCCTGGGCATCAGCAACGCCAGCGACTCCCGCGGCAACGGCAGCGGCAGCCTGAGCTGGCAGCAGCGCGGCGACAGCTATGTATTCACCGTCAACGGCGGCTTCGGCTACGACTACCGGCTCAGCGGCGATCCCCGGGGCGCCGTGCTCGAAGGCGTGGGCAAGCAGCCGATCCGCGGCACGGACGCCGAAGCGCTGATGCGCAAGGCGACCGGCTGGTCGGTGCCGCTGGAATCGCTGCGCGCCTGGGTGCTGGGGCTGCGCGCACCGGGCTCGCCGGCGCAGCTCCGCTTCGGCACCGATCGACTGCCCGCGGTGCTGGAGCAGGACGGCTGGCACGTGGAGTACCGCGCCTGGGACACCAGCCGCCAGCCCGCACTGCCGACCAAGGTGTTCGCCAGCAAGCCGCCGTACAAGGTGCGGCTCTCGGTGAACGCCTGGACCCTGCACTAGCAGCCTGTCGGGCTTTGCTCGGCCGGGCTGCTAGGGTTGCTCAGATCAACCCTGAGCGTGTTCGCTGATCTGGGTTAGGCTGGCGGCCCTCGTGGGCGTCATGCCGGCGCCCGTGCCACTTCCCGAGCCGTCATGACCGTTCTCATCGAGCGCGCCCGGCCTTCCCAGGTCGACGCCCTGTGCGCCATCGAACGCGCCGCGGTACAGCTGTTCCGCGGCCATCCGGCGTGGCGCGCCTACGCCGCCATGGCGATTCCGCCCGAGCTGCTGCACGGCGCCGTGGCGCGCGGGCTGGTGTGGGTGGCGGTCGAGCAGGGCGAGCCGGTGGGTTTCGTCTGGCTCGACGACGACCTGGGCGGCGATGCGGTGGGCATCGGCGAGCTGGACGTGCTGCCTTCGCACGGTCGTCGCGGCATCGGCGCCGCGCTGCTGGAGCATGCCTGCGCATGGGCGCGTTCGGCAGGCTACCGGCGGGTGGGCCTGGGCACGCTGGCGGACGTGCCGTGGAACGCCCCGTTCTACGCGAAGCACGGTTTCGCGGTGGTCGACAAGCGCGATCCCGCGTTTGCCCGCGCGTGGAAGCGCGATCGCGAGAACGGCTTTCCCGACGCGCTGCGCGTGTTCATGAGCCGTCCGCTGCGGCCACTGGCGGCGGACGAATGGAGCGTGTGGCCGGCGCCGGCCAAGCTGAACCTGTTCCTGCGCATCACCGGCCGCCGGCCGGACGGCTACCACGAGCTGCAGACCGTGTTCCGCCTGCTCGATTGGGGCGACGAGCTGCGCCTGCGGGTGCGCGCCGACGGTGCGATCCGGCGCCACGGCGAACTGCCCGGCGTGCCGGCGGACGAGGACATCACGGTGCGCGCCGCGCGCCTGCTGCAGGCGCGGGCCGGCGTCGCGCTCGGCGCCGACATCGGCATCGACAAGCGCATTCCGATGGGTGGCGGACTGGGCGGCGGCAGCTCCGACGCGGCCACCGTGCTGGTGGCGCTCAATCACCTGTGGGGCGCCGGGCTCGACGAGGATGCGCTGGCCGGGCTCGGCCGCCGGCTCGGCGCCGACGTGCCGGTGTTCGTGCGCGGCCGCTCGGCCTGGGCCGAGGGCGTCGGCGAATTGCTCACGCCGCTCGACCTGCCGCGGCGCCACTACGTGGTGCTCGATCCGCGCGAACACGTGTCGACCGCGGCGCTGTTTCAAGCACCTGAATTGACACGAAATGCCGCCCGGGCGACAATTTCGTCCTTTGTTTCGGGCGAAGCAGCCGAGAACGCTTTCGAACCGGTCGTCCGCGCGCTGCATCCGCGCGTGGACGCGGCGCTGGAGTGGCTCGGCGGTTTCGGGCGGGCGAAGCTGTCCGGCAGTGGTGGGTGCGTGTTTCTGGAGGCACCCTCCGCGTGGCGGGCGCTGTCGGTTGCCGCGCGCTGTCCTGACGCATGGATCGCGCAGGTCGCCGCCGGAGCGGATCGCTCGATGCTGCACCGCTCGCTGGCGCGTTTCCAGGGCGCGCCGCAGCCAGGGCGGGTGCGACATACAACGTAGTCATCCTGGGGCGTCGCCAAGCTGGTTAAGGCACGGGATTTTGATTCCCGCATGCGCAGGTTCGAATCCTGCCGCCCCAGCCATCCAACCAGGGCCGTAGGTCGAGAGGAATTCCGTGGACATGTCATCCAGTCCGATGCTCTTTACCGGCAATGCGCACCGCGCACTGGCCGAGGATGTGGCGCACCGCCTGGGCATGCCGTTGGGCAAGGCGCTGGTCGGCACCTTCAGCGACGGCGAGGTGCAGATCGAGATCGAGGAGAACGTGCGCCGGCAGGAAGTGTTCGTGCTGCAGCCGACCGGCGCGCCGAGCGCGGAGAACCTGTTCGAGCTGCTGACCCTGGTCGATGCGCTCACGCGCGCCTCGGCGGCCAGCGTCACGGCGGTGATCCCGTACTTCGGCTACGCGCGCCAGGACCGCCGCCCGCGCTCGGCGCGCGTGCCGATCACGGCGAAGATGGTGGCCAAGCTGATCGGCACCGTCGGCGTGGACCGCGTGCTCACGGTCGACCTGCACGCCGACCAGATCCAGGGCTTCTTCGACATCCCGGTGGACAACGTCTACGCCTCGCCGATCCTGCTGGCGGACATCTGGCGCAACCACTCGATGGACGACCTGATCGTGGTCAGCCCGGACGTCGGCGGCGTGGTGCGCGCCCGCGCCCTGGCCAAGCGGCTGGACGACGCGGACCTGGCGATCATCGACAAGCGCCGCCCGAAGGCCAACGTGGCCACGGTGATGAACATCATCGGCGACGTCGACGGCAAGACCTGCGTGCTGGTGGACGACATCGTCGACACCGCCGGCACGCTGTGCGCGGCCGCCGCGGCGTTGAAGGAGCGCGGTGCGCGCAAGGTGGTGGCGTACTGCGTGCACCCGGTGCTGTCCGGCGCGGCCATCCGCAACATCGAGGGCTCCCAGCTCGACCAGCTGGTGGTCACCAACACGCTGCCGCTGCGCGCCGACGCGCTGGCATGCCCCAAGATCCGCCAGCTCTCGGTGGCCGAGCTGCTGGCCGAAACCATTCGCCGCATCGCCTTCGGCGAGTCGGTGAGTTCGCTGTACGTGGATTGAGATTCGGGATTTGGGATTTGGGATTTGGGATTCGTCAGAGCCGACAACGGAGCTCTTTCGAATCCCGAATATCGAATTCCGAATCCCGCAAAAAGACCGGCTTCCCTGGTCGCGGGGAAGTCACCCAAGCCGCCGCGAGGCCGCGTTTCCAACCCAAGGTAACAAACAATGTCCCAGACCCATGAAATCAAGGCCGAGAGCCGCAAGGACGAGGGGAAAGGTGCGAGCCGCCGCCTGCGTCGTGCGTCGTTCGTGCCGGCCGTCGTCTACGGTGGCAAGCTGCCGCCGCAGAGCATCCAGATCGAGCACAACACCATCCTGCTCGCCGCCAAGCACGAGTGGTTCTTCTCCTCGGTGCTCGACCTGAACGTCGACGGCACCGTGCAGAAGGTGCTGGTGCGCGACTGGCAGAAGCACCCGTACAAGCAGCAGATGATGCACATGGACTTCCTGCGCATCGACGAGAACGCCGCCGTGCGCGTGAGCGTGCCGCTGCACTTCCTCAACCAGGAAAGCTCGCCGGCCGGCAAGACCTCCGGCGTGGTCGTATCGCACAACCTGACCGAGCTGGACGTGTCCTGCCTGCCGAAGGACCTGCCGGAGTTCATCGAGCTCGATCTGTCCGAGCTCAAGCCCGGCGACATCATCCACCTCTCGCAGATCAAGCTGCCGAAGGGTGTGGAGCTGCCGGCGCTGGCGCTGGGCGCCGACCACGACATCGCCGTGGTCACCGCCAACACGGTGAAGGAAGAGGTCGAAGAGGTCCCGGCCGCCGCCGAAGGCGAAGAGAAGCCGGAGAAGTAAGCCTGCATCCGCCCGCGTCCCTCGTGGCGCGGGCGGAATCGGCTGGCCGGACGCATGGCGGGACTTCGACTCATCGTCGGACTGGGCAACCCCGGTACCGAATATCTCCGAACCCGGCACAACGCCGGGTTCTGGTTTGTGGACGCCCTGGCGGCGTCGCAGGGCGAGCGGTTCGCCTTCGACGGCAAGCTGCACGGCGAGACCTGCCGCGTGCGCATCGGCGGCGAGCCGGTGTGGCTGCTCAAGCCGTCCACGTTCATGAACAAGAGCGGCATCGCCGTGGCTTCGGCGCTGCGCTATTACAAGATCGAGCCGTCCGAGTGCCTGGTGGCGCATGACGAACTCGACCTGCCGACGGGCGCCGTGCGGATGAAATTCGACGGCGGCCACGGCGGCCAGAACGGCCTGCGCGACATCGCCGCGCACCTCGGCCACGGCAAGTACCATCGGCTGCGCATCGGCATCGGCCATCCCGGCCACAAGGATCGGGTCACCCCGTGGGTGCTCGGCCGACCGTCGGCACAGGACGAGGATCTGATCCTTGCCGGTATTTCCCGCGCGCTGGACGTGCTGCCGCTGGCGGTGGACGGGCAGTTCGACAAGGCGATGCAGCAGTTACATACCAGCCGGGAATAGGGAATCGGGAGAGGGGAATCGCAAAGGCGTCCCGCGCTCCAGGTTCTACCATTCCCGATTTTCCATTTCCCATTCCCGGATCCAAACCATGGGCATCAAATGCGGCATCGTCGGCCTGCCCAACGTCGGCAAGTCCACGCTCTTCAACGCGCTGACCAAGGCCGGCATCGCGGCGGCGAACTTCCCGTTCTGCACGATCGAGCCGAACGTCGGCGTGGTGCCGGTGCCCGACCAGCGCCTCAATGCACTGGGCGAGATCGTCAAGCCGCAGAAGCTGATTCCCACCGCGGTCGAATTCGTCGATATCGCCGGTCTGGTGGCGGGCGCGTCGAAGGGTGAGGGGCTGGGCAACAAGTTCCTGGCGCACATCCGTGAGGTGGACGCGATCGCCCACGTCGTGCGCTGCTTCGAGCACGGCGATATCGTGCACGTGGCTGGCAAGGTCGATCCGATCGCCGATGTCGAGACCATCGACACCGAGCTGGCGCTGGCCGATCTGGAGTCGGTGGACAAGGCGCTGAACCGCGCCGAGCGTGCGGCGAAGGCCAACGACAAGGAGGCGCTGGCGAAGAACCCGGTGCTGCAGAAGCTTTCCGCCGGCCTCAACGAGGGCCGTTCCGCGCGCAGCCTCGGTCTGGACGAGGAAGAGCAGGTGCTGGTGCGCGACCTGTTCCTGCTCACGCTCAAGCCGTTGATGTACATCGCCAACGTGCGCGAGGACGGCTTCGAGAACAATCCGCACCTGGACGCGCTGCGTGCGCGCGCCGCCAGCGAAGGCGCCGAAGTGGTGCCGGTGTGCGCGGCGATCGAGGAAGAGCTGTCGCAGCTGGATGACGCCGACCGCGATGAATTCCTCAAGGACTTCGGGCTGGAAGAGCCGGGCCTGAACCGGGTGATCCGCGCCGGCTACAGGCTGCTGGGCCTGCAGACCTACTTCACCGCGGGCGTGAAGGAAGTGCGCGCCTGGACGGTGAAGAAGGGCGCCACCGCCCCCCAGGCCGCCGGCGTGATCCACACCGATTTCGAGCGTGGCTTCATCCGTGCCGAGACGATCGGCTACGACGATTTCATCCAGTACAAGGGCGAAGCGGGCGCGGCGGCGGCCGGACGGCTGCGCAAGGAAGGCAAGGAGTACATCGTCAAGGAAGGCGACGTGCTGCACTTCCTGTTCAACGTCTGAGCGCACCTCCCTCGCGGTGCGCGGTGGGCGGCCACTGTTCGTGCACATCGCCCGGCGGCCGCACGCCGGTGGCCGTCGGCACGGCGTGCGAGCCGGGCAGGCATCACGACGACAGGCGTGCGGCGCTACTGCGAACCCTCATGGACACCTCCCGTTCCCGGCGCATCCAGCTCGGCAGGAGGTCAGCCGCAAGGCCGCAGCAGGCCGCATACTTCACACTTTCCGTCCCCTGGAGTCCGTCATGCCCGGCCAGCAGAACGAAGTCACCTTCCGCTTCCTCGCCGAGCCCACCGACGTCAATTTCGGCGGCAAGGTGCACGGCGGCATGGTGATGAAGTGGATCGACCAGGCCGGTTACGCCTGCGCCGTGGGCTGGAGCGGCGCGTATTGCGTGACCGCGTCGGTCAGCGGCATCCAATTCGTCAAGCCGATCCTGATCGGCGACCTGGTAACGGTGAAGGCGCGGCTGATCCACACCGGCACCAGCAGCATGCACCTGGCGGTGGACGTGCAGGCCAGCGACCTGCGCAGCGGCGAGCCGCGCCTGGCGACCAGCTGCGTGATGGTGTTCGTGGCGCTCGATCGTCCCGACGGCAGGCCCACGCCGGTGCCGGCGTGGCAGCCCCGCAACGACGAGGACGTACGCCTGCAGCAATACGCGCGCCGGCTGATGGACCTGTCCAAGTCGATGGAGCGGCAGGTGTTGTCGCTGCATGCCGCCGTGCCGCTGCCGCTGCCCTGAGCTTCCTGGGATTCCGAGGCGGGCCGCGACGGGCGAGCCTTGTGGCTGTTGCCCCATCCGCGCATGATTCGTTCCCCGCGCCTTGGTGCGGTCGTCCCGTGGTCCGGAAATGTCCGCAACACTGTTGACAGTTTCCGGGGGCGTGGCGACAATAGGCGTTCTTTGTTGGAGGGATACCCAAGCGGCCAACGGGGGCAGACTGTAAATCTGCTGGCTTACGCCTTCGGTGGTTCGAATCCACCTCCCTCCACCAGTTCGATCATGGCGAGACGGTCGACTGGCGATGGATCGTGAATCGAAGCCTTGGAGGTGGATTTGAACCACCGAAACGGGATGACGGTTCGACGACATCGCAGGATGCGATGTCGAACGCGACGCGAAAGCGGCGCGGCCCGGAGGGCGAAGGGCGGGATGCCCGGAGTAATCCACCTCCCTCCACCAGTCAGGTTCCGCAAAGGTTGATTCGATCGAGGCGGGAGTAGTTCAACGGTAGAACCTCAGCCTTCCAAGCTGATGGTGCGGGTTCGATTCCCGTCTCCCGCTCCATTGAACTCGGCCTCACGCAATTCGCTCATGTAGCTCAGTCGGTAGAGCACTTCCTTGGTAAGGAAGAGGTCGCTGGTTCGATTCCAGTCATGAGCACCAGTCCAGCGGAAGGCCGGCTTGTCCGGCTTTCTCCGCGAAAGAGATTTCTTCATTTCAATTGACTCCATCGGGGTTTAAAGCGTATGGCAAAGGGTAAATTCGAGCGCACCAAGCCGCACGTCAACGTGGGCACGATCGGTCATGTGGATCACGGCAAGACGACGCTGACGGCGGCGCTGACGAAGATCGGCGCAGAGCGCTTCGGTGGCGAGTTCAAGGCGTACGACGCGATCGACGCGGCGCCGGAAGAGAAGGCGCGCGGCATCACGATCTCGACGGCGCACGTGGAATACGAGTCGCCCAAGCGCCACTACGCGCACGTGGACTGCCCGGGCCATGCCGACTACGTGAAGAACATGATCACGGGTGCGGCGCAGATGGACGGTGCGATCCTGGTGTGCTCGGCCGCGGACGGCCCGATGCCGCAGACGCGCGAGCACATTCTGTTGTCGCGGCAGGTGGGCGTGCCGTACATCGTGGTGTTCCTGAACAAGGCGGACATGGTGGACGACGCCGAGTTGCTGGAGCTGGTCGAGATGGAAGTGCGCGAGCTGCTGTCGAAGTACGACTTCCCGGGCGACGACACGCCGATCATCAAGGGTTCGGCGCTGAAGGCGCTGGAAGGCGACCAGAGCGAGATCGGCGTGCCGGCGATCATCGCGCTGGTGGATGCGCTGGACAGCTACATTCCGGAGCCGCAGCGCGACATCGACAAGCCGTTCCTGATGCCGGTGGAAGACGTGTTCTCGATCTCCGGGCGCGGCACGGTGGTGACCGGTCGCGTGGAGCGCGGCGTGATCAAGGTGGGCGAGGAGATCGAGGTCGTGGGCATCCGCGACACGCAGAAGACGACGGTGACGGGCGTGGAAATGTTCCGCAAGCTGCTGGACCAGGGCCAGGCGGGCGACAACGTGGGCCTGCTGCTGCGCGGTCTGAAGCGCGACGACGTGGAGCGCGGCCAGGTGCTGGCCAAGCCCGGTTCGATCACGCCGCACACGGACTTCGAGGCCGAGGTGTACGTGCTGTCGAAGGACGAGGGCGGTCGCCACACGCCGTTCTTCAAGGGCTACCGGCCGCAGTTCTACTTCCGCACGACGGACGTGACCGGCGCGGTGACCCTGCCGGAGGGCGTGGAGATGGTGATGCCGGGCGACAACGTGAAGATGGTGGTGAGCCTGATCCACCCGATCGCGATGGACGAGGGCCTGCGCTTCGCGATCCGCGAAGGCGGCCGCACCGTCGGCGCCGGCGTGGTGGCCAAGGTCATCAAGTAAGCTGAAAGCGGGGATTCGGGATTTTGGATTCGGGATTCGGAAGGGCGTGGGCTCTTTCGCATCCGGCGAATCCCGAATCCCGAATCCCCAATCCCGTTTTAGTTACGCCAGTAGCTCAATTGGCAGAGCAGCGGTCTCCAAAACCGCAGGTTGGGGGTTCGAGTCCCTCCTGGCGTGCCATCTTTGCGAGGAGCGATGGGCGGATAGCGCGGGATCGGTCGCCATGACGGTCGTCGCTGCATCCGTCGGGTGCGCATGAATACCAAGGCAGAACAATCCCGGGGCACGAGCGCCGGTGACATTGGCAAGTTGGTGCTGGCCGGGCTGGTGCTCGCCGCCGGCATTGTTGCGTACTCCTGGTATGACAATGACGGCAGCGTGCCGCAGTCGGTACTCGTGCTCGGCGTCATCGTGTCGATCATCGCCGCGCTGGCCATCGCCGCGTTCACCGCGCCGGGTCGCCGCGTCAAGGGTTTCGTGGCCGAGTCGCAGTTCGAGTTGCGCAAGGTCGTATGGCCCACGCGTGACGAGACGGTCAAGACCACGGCGGTCATCATCCTGGTGGTCATCGTGTTGTCGCTCCTGTTGGGTCTGATCGACCTGATCCTTAAGTCGGTCGTGCTCGACTGGCTGCTCAAGCTGGGTTCGTGAGGTGTGGGCATGAGCAAGCGTTGGTATGTGGTGCACGCCTATTCGGGCTTCGAGAATCAGGTGAAGCGGGCGCTGGACGAGCGCATCAAGCGCGCCGGCATGGAGGAGCGCTTCGGTGAGGTGCTGGTGCCGACCGAGGAAGTGATCGAGATGCGCGCCGGCCAGAAACGCCGCAGCGAGCGCAAGTTCTTTCCGGGCTACGTGCTGGTGCAGATCGAGACCAACACCGAGGGCAAGGGGCCGCGCATCGACGACGAGTGCTGGCATCTGGTGAAGGAAACCCCGAAGGTAATGGGTTTCATCGGCGGCACCGCCGACAAGCCGTTGCCGATTCGCGACAGCGAGGCAGATGCCATCCTCAGCCGCGTCCGTGAGGGCGTGGAGAAGCCGCGTCCCAAGGTGCTGTTCGAGCCGGGCGAGATGGTCCGCGTCACCGAGGGTCCGTTCAACGACTTCAACGGCGTCGTCGAGGAGGTCAACTACGAGAAGAGCCGCCTGCGCGTGGCCGTGTTGATCTTCGGTCGTTCGACGCCGGTGGAGCTGGAGTTCGGCCAGGTCGAGAAGGCCTGACCCGGCTTCGCTGCGCCGCCGCGTCGGCGCAGCGGGTCGCTCCGTATGGATGCTCGCTGCCGGATCCTGTGGCGCTGGCCCGGCGCTTGCTTAAAACATGATCAATCTCTAAACTGCGCGGTTCACGCCGGAGACTTCCCGTCTCTGCGTGTCCGCGTTTTCAGATGTCCGCCAGGAGGCGGGTATTCCATCGTCAAGGAACGACATGCTGCGAGGAGCCGCAAGGCGCCTGCACTCGCGAGGAAAATCCCATGGCAAAGAAAGTCACTGGCTACATCAAGCTTCAGGTCAAGGCCGGGCAGGCCAACCCGTCGCCGCCCGTCGGCCCCGCGCTCGGTCAGCGTGGCCTGAACATCATGGAGTTCTGCAAGGCGTTCAATGCCGCCACGCAGAAGATGGAGCCGGGTGCTCCGGTGCCGGTGGTCATCACCGCGTACTCGGACCGCAGCTTCACCTTCGTGATGAAGACCTCCCCCGCCACCTACTGGCTGAAGAAGCTCACCAATACGCCGAAGGGTTCGCCCAAGCCGAACACCGACAAGGTGGGCAAGGTGACCCGCGCCCAGCTGGAAGAGATCGCCAAGCAGAAGGATGCCGACCTGACGGCGGCCGATCTGGATGCGGCGGTTCGTACGATCGCCGGTAGTGCCCGTTCCATGGGCCTGGTAGTGGAGGGCTGAGACATGGCAAAGCTGACGAAGCGTTTGAAGGCGGCCCGTGCCGCGGTGCAGCCGGGCAAGGTGTATGCCCTGGACGACGCACTGAAGATCATCAAGGACAACGCCAAGGCGAAGTTCGCCGAGTCGGTCGACGTGGCCGTGCGCCTCGGCATCGACGCGAAGAAGTCCGACCAGGGCGTGCGCGGCTCCTCGCTGCTGCCGCACGGCACCGGCAAGACCGTCAAGGTCGCCGTGTTCGTGCCGGCCGGCGAGAAGGCCGAGGCCGCCAGGGCCGCCGGTGCCGATGCGGTCGGCATGGACGACCTGGCCGAGCGCATGCAGGCGGGCGACCTCGACTTCGGTCGCGTGATCGCCACGCCGGACGCGATGCGGGTGGTCGGCAAGCTGGGCCAGCTGCTCGGTCCGCGCGGCCTGATGCCGAATCCGAAGGACGGTTCGGTCACCGCCGACGTCGCCACTGCGGTAAAGAACGCCAAGGCCGGCCAGGTCAAGTTCCGCAACGACAAGGCCGGCATCATCCACGCCACCATCGGCAAGGCCACATTCGAGGCCGCCCAGCTGGCGGACAACCTCAACACGCTCATCAACGACCTGCTGAAGGCGAAGCCGTCCTCGGCCAAGGGCCAGTACCTGCAGAAGGTCGCCCTGTCGAGCACGATGGGCGTGGGCGTGCCGGTCGATACCTCGTCGCTGACCATCGCGGCGAAATAAGCAACTTCAAGTCCTGCCGGCCTTCGGGCCGGGCAGGCAGTTTTTGAGGGTAGCCCCGGCCTTGTGCCGGGGCCGCCGTCAAAGACCGCAGGCGCGTTCAGCGCGCGACGACGACGGGCAGGGAGCTCGTGCCGGCAGGGAATCGCCGTCGTTGCAAGCGGGGCCGCTTAATCGAAGTCCCTCGGGAGTTCGGCCTGCGCAGATGGTGCTGCCCCTTCTGGAATCGCTTCTGGAAAGGCCACCACCCGGGACCTCATCGGGTCCCCGACGTCACGGATGGCGTCGCCCAGGACCGCAAGCGGCAGGAGCCGTGAGCGGAGTTCATTTGGAGGAGTGCAATGGCTCTCAATCTGTCCCAGAAGCAAGAAGTAGTCGCCGAGCTGGCAGAAGTCGCCGCCAAGGCCCACTCCCTGGTTGCAGCCGAGTACGCAGGCACCACGGTCGCGCAGATGACCGCGATGCGCCGCAAGGCCCGCGAAATCGGCGTTTTCTTGAAGGTTGTCAAGAACACGCTGGCCTCGCGCGCCGTGGTCGGTACCGATTTCGAGGTCGTCAAGGACGTCCTGACCGGTCCGTTGCTGTACGCGTTCTCGACCGAGGAGCCCGGTGCCGCCGGACGCCTGATCAAGGAGTTCGCCAAGGGCAACGACAAGCTGAAGGCGAAGGTCGTTTCCGTGGAAGGCAAGCTGTTCCCGGCCGAGCATGTCGACGTGCTGGCCTCGTTGCCGACCCGCGAACAGGCGCTGGCCATGCTGGCCCGCGTGCTGGCCGAACCGGCTTCGATGTTTGCCCGCGTCATCAAGGCCGTGGCCGATCAGCAGGGTGGTGGCGATGCCGCGCCCGCGCCGGCCGAAACCGAAACCGCCGCTTAAGCTCGACGCCTTTTCAAACCGATTCTATTTCCAGAGGTAAATCAAATGTCCCTGTCCAACGAACAGATCGTTGAAGCCGTCGCCGCCAAGTCGCTGATGGAAGTGATGGACCTGGTGAAGGCCATCGAAGAGAAGTTTGGCGTGACCGCCGCCGCCCCCGTGGCCGTGGCCGGCCCGGCTGCGGCTGCTCCGGCGGCCGAAGCGCAGACCGAGTTCGACGTGATCCTGAAGAGCCCCGGCGACAAGAAGGTCGAGGTGATCAAGGCGGTCCGCGCGATCACCGGCCTGGGCCTGAAGGAAGCGAAGGACCTCACCGAAGCCGGTGGTGTCGTGAAGGAAGCGGTCTCGAAGGACGACGCCGAGAAGTTCAAGAAGGATCTGGAAGCTGCCGGCGCCACGGTCGAACTGAAGTAATTGGCGCTCTTGCGCGCCATCAGTTGGATCCAGCGTTACGCAAGCCTGGGGGCGTAAGCCCCCGGGCTTTGCCTGTTGCAAGGCCTGTTGCTGTTCGATGGCCAGTTTCACCGCTGTACCGCATCACCCGGGAAGGCAGTACTGAGAGGCCGCGGGCCGACCTCTGACTCCTGTCTTTTTGATGTCCCGTCGGGTCTTCGCGACCGACCGGAGCATCGCCGCTTTCCATCATTCAGCCGGTGTGTGCACCGCCGGCGCCACTGCGAACCGAGGCGTCACCGACCATGACCTACTCGTTTACCGAGAAGAAGCGCATCCGCAAGGATTTCGGCAAGCGTCCGCCCGTGCTGGGCGTGCCCAACCTGCTGACGATCCAGACCGACTCCTACCGGGAGTTCCTGCAGGAGCATGTTGCGCCCAAGCAGCGCGAGGAGAAGGGTCTGCATGCGGCCCTCAAGTCGGTGTTTCCGATCACCAGCTACTCCGGCAATGCTGCACTGGAGTACGTGGATTACCGCCTGGGCGAGCCGGCGTTCGACGAGCGCGAGTGCCGCAACCGCGGCATGACGTTCGGCGCGCCGCTGCGCGTGACCGTGCGCCTGGTCATCTACGACAAGGACAGCCCGGCCTCGAAGAAGGCGGTGAAGTACGTGAAGGAGCAGGAGGTCTACATGGGCGAGATTCCGCTCATGACCGACACCGGCACCTTCATCATCAACGGCACCGAGCGGGTCATCGTCTCGCAGCTGCATCGTTCGCCCGGCGTGTTCTTCGACCACGACCGCGGCAAGACGCACAGCTCGGGCAAGCTGCTGTTCTCGGCGCGTGTGATTCCCTACCGCGGCTCCTGGCTGGACTTCGAGTTCGACCCGAAGGACGCCCTGTTCACCCGCATCGACCGCCGCCGCAAGCTGCCGGTGACGGTGCTGCTGCGCGCGCTGGGCTACACCAACGAGGAGATGCTGGGCATCTTCTTCGAGCACAACGTGTTCCACCTCGGCAAGAAGGGCGGCACCACGCTGGAGCTGGTCGCCGAGCGCCTGCGCGGCGAGACCCTGAGCTTCGACCTGATGGTCGGCGACAAGGTGCTGGTGGAAGCCGGCAAGCGCATCACCGCGCGCCACGTGCGCCAGCTGGCGGCCGAGAACATCACCGCGCTGGAAGTGCCGGACGACTACCCGGTCGGCCGCATCCTGGCGATCGACGTGGTCGATCCGAAGACCGGTGAACTGCTGGCCTCGGCCAACGACGAGATCACCGCCGAGCAGCTGGAGGCGTTCCGCAAGGCCGGCATCGAGACGGTGCCCACGCTGTACGTGAACGATCTGGATCGCGGCGCGTACATCTCGCACACCCTGCGCATCGACAACACCAAGACGCCGCTGGAGGCGCTGGTGGAGATCTATCGCATGATGCGTCCGGGCGAGCCGCCGACCAAGGATGCCGCGCAGAACCTGTTCTTCAACCTGTTCTTCACCTTCGACCGCTACGACCTGTCGGGCGTCGGCCGGATGAAGTTCAACCGCCGCGTGGGTCGCCAGGACATCCTGGGCCCGGGCGTGCTGTACGACCACAAGTACTTCGCCGAACGCAAGGAAGAGGCGGCGCAGGAGCTGGTGAAGGCGCAGGGCGAGACGTCGGACATCCTCGACGTGCTCAAGGTGCTGATCGACATCAAGAACGGCCACGGCACCGTGGACGACATCGACCACCTCGGCAACCGCCGCGTGCGCTCGGTCGGCGAGATGGCCGAGAACACCTTCCGCATCGGCCTGGTGCGCGTCGAGCGCGCGGTGCGCGAGCGTCTGAGCCTGGCCGAGTCCGATGGCCTGACCCCGCAGGACCTGATCAACGCCAAGCCGGTGGCGGCGGCGGTGAAGGAGTTCTTCGGATCCTCGCAGCTGTCGCAGTTCATGGACCAGAACAACCCGCTGTCGGAAGTGACCCACAAGCGCCGCGTGTCGGCGCTCGGGCCGGGTGGCCTGACCCGCGAACGCGCCGGCTTCGAGGTGCGCGACGTGCACCCGACCCACTACGGCCGCGTCTGCACCATCGAGACGCCGGAAGGCCCGAACATCGGCCTGATCAACTCGCTGGCCGTGTACGCCCGCACCAACTCGTACGGCTTCCTCGAGACGCCGTACCGCAAGGTCGAGAACGGCAAGGTCACCGACAAGGTCGATTACCTGTCGGCGATCGAGGAGGGCGACCACGTGATCGCCCAGGCAAACTCGCCACTGGACAAGCACGGCGCGTTCATCGAGGACTTCGTGTCCTGCCGCTTCCGCGGCGAATCCGAGCTGCGCCCGGCGAAGGAAGTCGACTACATGGACGTCTCGCCGATGCAGACCGTGTCGGTCGCGGCGGCGCTGGTGCCATTCCTGGAGCACGATGACGCGAACCGTGCGCTGATGGGCGCCAACATGCAGCGCCAGGCCGTGCCGACGCTGCGCTCGCAGACCCCGCTGGTGGGCACCGGCATCGAGCGCGCGGTGGCGCGCGACTCCGGCGTCATCGTCACCGCCAGGCGCGGCGGCGAGATCGAGCAGGTCGACGCGGCGCGCATCGTGGTGCGCGTGAACGAGGAAGAAGTCGGCGACAACGACGCCGGCGTCGACATCTACACGCTGACCAAGTACACCCGCTCCAACCAGAACACCAACCTCAACCAGCGCCCGCTGGTGAACGTCGGTGACGTGGTGGCGAAGGGCGACACGCTGGCCGACGGTTCGTCGACCGACCTGGGCGAGCTTGCGCTCGGCCAGAATATGCTGATCGCCTTCATGCCGTGGAACGGCTACAACTTCGAAGACTCGATCCTGCTGTCCGAGCGCGTCGTGCAGGAAGACCGCTACACCTCGATCCACATCGAGGAGCTGTCGTGCATCGCGCGCGACACCAAGCTGGGCGCCGAGGAAATCACCGCCGACATCCCGAACGTGGGCGAGCAGGCGCTGGCGCGCCTGGACGAGTCCGGCATCGTGTACATCGGTGCGGAAGTGAAGGCCGGCGACATCATGGTCGGCAAGGTCACGCCCAAGGGCGAGAGCCAGCTCACGCCGGAAGAGAAGCTGCTGCGCGCGATCTTCGGCGAGAAGGCGTCCGACGTGAAGGACTCCTCGCTGCGCGTGCCGCCGGGCATGGACGGCACCGTCATCGACGTGCAGGTGTTCACCCGCGACGGCATCGAGAAGGACAAGCGCGCCAAGCAGATCGAGGAAATGGAGATCAAGCGCATCCGCAAGGACCTTGACGACCAGTTCCGCATCCTCGAGGGCGCGATCTACAACCGCATGCGCACCCAGCTCGTCGGCAAGTCCGCGATGAGCGGTCCGGGCGGCCTCAAGCGCGGCACCGAGATCACCGACGCCTACCTGGATGGCCTGAAGAAGGACGACTGGTTCAAGATCAACGTGAAGGACGAGGACGTCACCGAGTTCCTCGAGCGTGCCGCCGACCAGATCAAGCGCCACAAGGAAGAGTTCGACAAGCGCTTCAAGGAGAAGCAGGGCAAGATCACCCAGGGCGACGACCTCGCACCGGGCGTGCTCAAGATGGTCAAGGTGTTCCTGGCCGTGAAGCGTCGCATCCAGCCGGGCGACAAGATGGCCGGTCGTCACGGCAACAAGGGCGTGGTGTCCAACGTGGTGCCGGTGGAAGACATGCCGTACATGGCGGACGGCACCTCGGTCGACATCTGCCTGAATCCGCTGGGCGTGCCCTCGCGCATGAACATCGGGCAGATTCTGGAAGTCCATCTGGGCTGGGCCGCCAAGGGCCTGGGCAAGAAGATCCAGAGGATGCTCGAGGCGCGCGAGAAGGTGGCGAAGGTCCGCGAGTTCCTCGACCAGATCTACAACCACCACGTCTCCGGCGCCGTGCAGCACGTGGATCTCAAGTCGCTCACCGATCAGGAGATCCTGACCCTGGCGACCAACCTGCAGGAAGGCGTGCCGATGGCCACGCCGGTGTTCGACGGCGCCGAGGAATCCGAGATCAAGGCGATGCTGAAGCTGGCGGATCTGCCCGAGTCGGGCCAGACCACGCTGTACGACGGCCGCACCGGCGAGGCGTTCGATCGCCCGGTCACCGTGGGCTACATGCACTACCTGAAGCTCAACCACCTGGTCGACGACAAGATGCACGCGCGCTCCACCGGTCCGTACTCGCTGGTCACCCAGCAGCCGCTGGGCGGCAAGGCGCAGTTCGGCGGCCAGCGCTTCGGTGAGATGGAAGTCTGGGCGCTGGAAGCCTACGGCGCGGCCTACACCCTGCAGGAAATGCTGACGGTGAAGTCCGACGACGTGCAGGGCCGCAACCAGATGTACAAGAACATCGTCGACGGCAACCACGAGATGACGGCGGGCATGCCGGAGTCCTTCAACGTGCTGGTGAAGGAAATCCGTTCGCTCGGTATCGACATCGATTTGGAAGAGGTCAAGTGAAGGTCGGGACTCGGGACCCGGAACCCGGAACTCGGAAAGAGCCAGAAGGCTTCGCGCTTTTGCTCTACCGAGTCCCGGGTTCCGGGTCCCGGGTCCCGGCAACCGGACCCTGTTCATTCGCGGATCCTGACCCAAAGAATTGCTCCGACCGGAGACTCAAATGAAAGACCTGCTCAATCTGTTCAATCAGCAGCGCGCGACACCGGATTTCGACGCGATCAAGATCGCGCTGGCCTCGCCGGAGCTGATCCGCTCGTGGTCCTTCGGTGAAGTGAAGAAGCCCGAGACGATCAACTACCGCACCTTCAAGCCCGAGCGTGACGGCCTGTTCTGCGCCGCCATCTTCGGTCCGGTGAAGGACTACGAGTGCCTGTGCGGCAAGTACAAGCGCATGAAGCATCGCGGCGTGGTCTGCGAGAAGTGCGGCACCGAGGTCACCCTGGCCAAGGTGCGCCGCGAGCGCATGGGCCACATCGAGCTGGCCAGCCCGACCGCGCACATCTGGTTCCTCAAGTCGCTGCCCTCGCGCATCGGCCTGATGCTGGACATGACGCTGCGCGACATCGAGCGCATCCTGTACTTCGAGGCCTTTGTGGTGATCGATCCGGGCCTGACCGCGCTCGAGCGCGGCCAGTTGCTCAGCGAGGACCAGTACCTGGAAGCCGTGGAAGAGCACGGCGACGAGTTCGACGCCCGCATGGGTGCCGAGGCCGTCTACGAGCTGCTGAAGTCGCTCGACCTGCCGGGCGAGGTGATCCGCCTGAAGGAAGAGATCGCCTCCACCAACTCCGAGACCAAGCTCAAGCGCCTCACCAAGCGCGTCAAGCTGATCGAGGCATTCCTGGAATCCGGCAACAAGCCGGAGTGGATGGTGCTCACGGTGCTGCCGGTGCTGCCGCCGGACCTGCGTCCGCTGGTGCCGCTGGACGGTGGCCGCTTCGCCACCTCCGACCTCAACGACCTGTACCGCCGCGTCATCAACCGCAACAACCGCCTCAAGCGCCTGCTCGAGCTCAATGCGCCGGACATCATCGTGCGCAACGAGAAGCGCATGCTGCAGGAGTCGGTCGATGCGCTGCTCGACAACGGCCGCCGCGGCCGTGCCATCACCGGCACCAACAAGCGCGCGCTGAAGTCGCTGGCCGACATGATCAAGGGCAAGCAGGGCCGGTTCCGCCAGAACCTGCTCGGCAAGCGCGTGGACTACTCCGGTCGCTCGGTGATCGTGGTCGGTCCGACGCTGCGCCTGCACCAGTGCGGCCTGCCCAAGAAGATGGCGCTGGAGCTGTTCAAGCCGTTCATCTTCGCCAAGCTGCAGGCGCGCGGCGAGGCGACCACGATCAAGGCCGCCAAGAAGCTGGTCGAGCGCGAGGAGGCCCAGGTGTGGGACATCCTCGAGGACGTGATCCGCGAGCATCCGGTGCTGCTGAACCGCGCGCCGACGCTGCACCGCCTGGGTATCCAGGCGTTCGAGCCGGTGCTGATCGAAGGCAAGGCGATCCAGCTGCATCCGCTGGTCTGTACCGCGTTCAACGCCGACTTCGACGGCGACCAGATGGCCGTGCACGTGCCGCTGTCGATCGAGGCGCAGCTGGAAGCGCGCGCCCTGATGATGTCGTCGAACAACATCCTGTCGCCCGCCAACGGCGAGCCGATCATCGTGCCGACCCAGGACGTGGTGCTGGGCCTGTACTACATGACCCGCGAGCTGGTGAACGTGAAGGGTTCGGGCATGGTGTTCTCCGGACTGGGCGAAGTGCGCCGCGCCTACGAGAACCGTGCGGTCGAGCTGCACGCTAAGGTCAAGGTGCGCCTGAAGCAGGTGCACGTGGACGACGAGGGTGCGCGCACCACCACCACCTCGCTGGTCGACACCACCGTGGGCCGCTCGCTGCTGGCCGAGATCCTGCCGGAGGGCCTGCCGTTCGCGCTGGCCAACACCGAGCTGACCAAGAAGGCCATCTCGCGCCTGATCAACTCCAGCTATCGCCTGCTGGGCCTGAAGGAAACCGTGGTGTTCGCGGACAAGCTGATGTACACCGGCTTCCGCTTCGCGACCCGCGCCGGCATCTCCATCGGCATCGATGACATGATCATCCCGGCCGAGAAGAAGCCGATCCTGGAAGAGGCCGAGAAGGAAGTGGTCGAGATCCAGGAGCAGTACCAGTCGGGCCTGGTGACCGCCGGCGAGCGCTACAACAAGGTGGTCGACATCTGGTCGCGCACCAACGAACTGGTCGCCAAGGCGATGATCGACGGCATCGGCACCGAGAAGGTGACCGATGCCGACGGCAAGACGGTCAACCAGAAGTCGATGAACTCGCTGTACATCATGGCCGACTCCGGCGCCCGCGGTTCGGTGGCGCAGATTCGCCAGCTGGCCGGCATGCGTGGCCTGATGGCCCGTCCGGACGGCTCGATCATCGAGACCCCGATCAAGGCCAACTTCCGCGAAGGCCTGAACGTGCTGCAGTACTTCAACTCCACCCACGGCGCCCGCAAGGGCCTGGCGGACACGGCGCTGAAGACGGCGAACTCCGGCTACCTGACCCGCCGACTGGTTGATGTGGCGCAGGACGTGGTGATCACCTCGACCGATTGCGGCACCGAGGACGGCGTCACCATGCAGCCGATCGTGGAAGGCGGCGACGTGGTCGAGCCGTTGCGCGACCGCGTGCTGGGCCGCGTGGTGGTCGAGGACGTCTACGCCCCTGGCGACGACGATCAGCCGATCGTCACCCGTGACACCCTGCTGGACGAGGCCCTGGTCGAGAAGCTCGACAAGGCCGGCGTGCAGTCGATCAAGGTCCGCTCGCCGATCACCTGCCAGGCCAGCCACGGCGTGTGCGCCCTGTGCTACGGCCGCGACCTGGCTCGTGGCCATCTGGTCAACATGGGTGAGGCCGTCGGCGTGGTCGCCGCGCAGTCGATCGGTGAGCCGGGCACCCAGCTGACCATGCGTACGTTCCACATCGGTGGTGCCGCCTCGCGTGCCGCCGCCGTGGACAACGTCTCGGTGAAGACCACCGGCACGCTGAAGTTCAACAACCTCAAGACCGTGCAGCACAACCAGGGTCACCTGGTGGCGGTCTCGCGCTCCGGCGAAGTGTCGGTGATCGACGCCAACGGCCGCGAGCGCGAGCGTTACAAGGTGCCGTATGGCGCGACCATCGCGGTCAAGGACGGTGATCCGGTCAAGGCCGGCCAGACCGTGGCCAACTGGGATCCGCACACCCATCCGATCGTGTCGGAGGTGGCCGGCATCGTGCGCTTCATCGACTTCATCGATGGCGTCACCGTGCAGAGCCAGACCGACGAACTGACCGGCCTGGAGTCGGCGGTGGTGACCGATCCGAAGCGCCGCGGCACGCAGGCCAAGGATCTGCGCCCGATCGTGCGCCTGGAAGACAGCAAGGGCCGCGAGCTCAAGCTGCCGGGCACCGACATCGCCGCGCAGTACTTCCTGCCGGCCGGTGCGATCGTGTCGATCCAGAACGGTGCGGAAGTGGGCGTGGGCGACGTGGTCGCACGTATCCCGCAGGAAACCTCCAAGACCCGCGACATCACCGGTGGTCTGCCGCGCGTGGCCGACCTGTTCGAGGCGCGCAAGCCGAAGGAGCCGGCGATCCTCGCCGAGCGCTCGGGCATCGTCAGCTTCGGCAAGGACACCAAGGGCAAGCAGCGCCTGATCATCAAGGACGTCGACGGCAACGAGCACGAGGAGCTTATCCCGAAGTGGCGCCAGGTCATCGTGTTCGAGGGCGAGCACGTGGAGAAGGGCGAGACCATCGTCGACGGCGAGCCGAGCCCGCACGACATCCTGCGCCTGCTCGGCGTGGAGCCGCTGGCCTCGTACCTGGTCAAGGAGATCCAGGACGTCTATCGCCTGCAGGGCGTGAAGATCAACGACAAGCACATCGAGGCGATCATTCGCCAGATGCTGCGCAAGGTCGAGATCACCGAGCCGGGCGACAGCCACTACCTGCGCGGCGAGCAGGTGGAGCGCGTGCGCATCAACGAGGAAAACGATCGTGCGGTCGCCCGTGGCGAGCGTCCGGCCGAGTACCAGTCGGTGCTGCTGGGCATTACCAAGGCGTCGCTGGCGACCGAGTCGTTCATCTCGGCCGCGTCGTTCCAGGAGACCACCCGCGTGCTTACCGAGGCGGCGGTCCGTGGCACCCGCGACACCTTGCGAGGCCTGAAGGAAAATGTTATTGTCGGCCGTCTGATTCCGGCAGGTACGGGTCTGGCGTACCACGCGCAGCGTCGTCGCCAGGGTGGTCTCACCGCCTCGGAACTGGAAACCCTCTCCGGTTCGACCCACTCCTTCGCAGAAGCGCCGGTCAGCGACGGTGGTGTCGAGTAGGCCCCTCGCGGGCTTCACTTGCTGACATACGAAATGAGGCGCATGGAGGCGCCTCGTGTTCGGGTCATGGATGCGCGGTGTCCGTTTGCCCTGTGCAGATGGCCCATGTTAAATTTCCGCTTCTTGGCAGGCCGAACGTATCGGTCTGCCTTTATGTTTCTCAGGAACAGTTCCGCATGACGACAGTCAATCAGTTGGTGCGCAAATCCCGCAGCCCGAAGAGCTACAAGAGCGCTTCGCCGGCCCTGCAGAGCAGCCCGCAGCGCCGTGGCGTCTGCACGCGCGTGTACACGACCACCCCGAAGAAGCCGAACTCGGCGTTGCGCAAGGTCGCCAAGGTGCGTCTGACCAACGGCTACGAGGTCATCAGCTACATCGGTGGCGAAGGCCACAACCTGCAGGAGCACTCGGTGGTGCTCATCCGCGGCGGCCGCGTCAAGGACCTCCCGGGCGTCCGTTACCACACCGTGCGCGGCAGCCTCGACTGTGCCGGCGTGACCAAGCGCCGCCAGTCGCGCTCCAAGTACGGCGCCAAGCGCCCGAAGAAATAAGAGTCAAGGACACCCAACATGTCGCGTAAAGGTTCACATCCCGCCCGTCTGGTCCTGCCCGATCCCAAGCACGGCAGCCAGTTGATTGCCCGCTTCATCAACATGGTGATGAAGAGCGGCAAGAAGTCCGTCGCCGAGAGCATCGTGTACGGCGCGCTCACCCAGCTGGGCGAAAAGAATCCGGAGCCGGTGGCTCTGGTCGAGAAGGCACTCAACAACATCGCTCCGGCGGTCGAGGTGAAGTCCCGCCGCGTGGGCGGTGCCACCTACCAGGTGCCGGTCGAAGTCCGTCCCGGTCGCCGCATGGCGCTGGCCATGCGCTGGGCGATCGACGCGGCGCGCAAGCGCGGCGAGACCTCGATGCCGCGCAAGCTGGCTGCCGAGCTGCTGGAAGCTTCCGAGAATCGCGGTGGCGCGATCAAGAAGCGCGAAGAAACGCATCGCATGGCGGAAGCCAACAAGGCGTTCTCGCACTACCGCTGGTAAGTGTGACTGGCAAGGCAGTGGGCGGGCCCGAAGGCTCGTCCACTGCCTTCTCGCATTTCAGAGGTCAGCATCGTGGCACGCACGACCCCGATCGAGCGCTATCGCAACTTCGGCATCATGGCGCACATCGATGCCGGAAAGACCACGACCACCGAGCGCATCCTGTTCTACACCGGGGTGAGCCGCAAGATCGGTGAAGTGCACGATGGCGCAGCCACGATGGACTGGATGGAGCAGGAGCAGGAGCGGGGGATCACCATCACCTCCGCGGCGACCACGGCCTTCTGGAGGGGCATGGATCGTTCGCTGCCCGAGCATCGCTTCAACATCATCGATACCCCCGGTCACGTCGACTTCACCATCGAGGTGGAGCGCTCCTTGCGCGTGCTCGATGGTGCCGTGTTCGTGCTGTGTGCCGTTGGCGGCGTGCAATCGCAATCGGAGACGGTCTGGCGCCAGGCCAGCAAGTATTCGGTGCCGCGCCTGGCCTTCGTCAACAAGATGGACCGGACCGGCGCGGATTTCGACAAGGTCGTCGCGCAACTCAGGACGCGGCTCGGTGCCAACCCGGTGCCGATGCAGGTGCCGATCGGCGCCGAAGACGATTTCGAGGGTGTCGTCGACCTCGTCAAGATGAAGGCGATCTACTGGGACGATGAATCCCAGGGCATGAAGTTCGAATACCGGGACATTCCCGAGGACTTGCTGGAGACCGCGCGCCGCGCGCGCTGCTTCATGATCGAGGCGGCAGCCGAGACCTCCGAGGCATTGATGGACAAGTACCTCGAGCAGGGCGAGCTGAGCGAGGAGGAGGTGTTGGCCGGGCTGCGCGCAGGGGCGCTCGCCACTTCCCTGATTCCGGTGTTCTGCGGCTCGGCCTTCAGGAACAAGGGCGTGCAGGCACTGCTGGACGCGGTGATCCGGTTCCTGCCGTCGCCGGCCGATCGCCCTCCCGTGAAGGGCCTCGACGAGCGCGATCGCGAAGACTCGCGCACGGCCGCCGATGATCAGCCGTTCGCGGCGCTGGCCTTCAAGATCATGATCGATCCGACGGTCGGGGCGCTGACGTTTTTTCGCGTGTATTCCGGCACGCTCAACTCCGGCGACGCTGTTTACAACCCGGTGAGAGGGCGCAAGGAGCGGATCGGCCGCATCATGCAGATGCACGCCAACGAGCGCCACGAGATCCGCGAGGTCCGTGCCGGAGACATCGCCGCGGCGGTCGGGCTCAAGGACGTGACCACCGGCGACACGCTCTGCGCCAGCGATCACGTGATCACGCTTGAGCGAATGAGCTTCCCCGAGCCGGTCATTGCCATGGCGGTGGAACCGAAGACGGTGGCCGACCAGGAGCGGATGGGCGTCGCGCTCGGTCGCCTGGCGGCGGAGGATCCGTCTTTCCGGGTGCGTATCGACGAAGAGTCCGGACAGACCATCATCGCCGGCATGGGCGAGCTGCATCTGGATATTCTGGTCGACCGCATGCGTCGCGAGTTCCAGGTCGAGGCGAACGTCGGCAAGCCCCGGGTCGCCTATCGTGAAACGATTCGCAAGGCGGTTCGCCAGGAAGGCCGGTTCGTGCGCCAGTCCGGCGGCAAGGGCCAGTTCGGCCACGTGATCATCGAGATCCTTCCGCAGGAGCGTGGCAGAGGTTTCGAATTCGAGAATGCGCTGGTTGGCGGGGCAATTCCTAAGGAATACATCCCGTCGATCGAGAAGGGTATCCAGGAGGCGATGGCCGTCGGCCCCCTCGCGGGGTTCCCGGTGGTCGATGTCAGGGTTCGGCTGGTCGACGGCTCGTACCACGAGGTCGACTCCACCGATATGGCCTTCCGGATCGCCGGGTCGTTGGCGTTCAAGGAGGGCTTCGCCAAGGCCGGTCCGGTGCTGCTGGAGCCGGTGATGCGCGTCGAGGTGGTCACGCCCGAGGAGCACATGGGCGATGTGATGGGCGACCTCAGCCGGCGCCGCGGCATGCTGCGGGGTTCCGGCGATGCCACGTCCGGCAAGGTGATCGATGCACTCGTGCCGCTGGGCGAGATGTTCGGGTATGCCACCAGCCTGCGTTCGCAGACTCAGGGGCGGGCCACCTACACCATGGAATTCGATCACTACGCCGAGGTGCCGGCGTCGATTGCCGAGCAAGTCACCAAGAGGGTCTGACAAGGCCAACTTTCGTTATAATTCCGGTTCTTTTTTTCCAGAGGTCAGAATCATGGCAAAGGGTAAATTCGAGCGCACCAAGCCGCACGTCAACGTGGGCACGATCGGTCATGTGGATCACGGCAAGACGACGCTGACGGCGGCGCTGACGAAGATCGGCGCAGAGCGCTTCGGTGGCGAGTTCAAGGCGTACGACGCGATCGACGCGGCGCCGGAAGAGAAGGCGCGCGGCATCACGATCTCGACGGCGCACGTGGAATACGAGTCGCCCAAGCGCCACTACGCGCACGTGGACTGCCCGGGCCATGCCGACTACGTGAAGAACATGATCACGGGTGCGGCGCAGATGGACGGTGCGATCCTGGTGTGCTCGGCCGCGGACGGCCCGATGCCGCAGACGCGCGAGCACATCCTGCTGTCGCGGCAGGTGGGCGTGCCGTACATCGTGGTGTTCCTGAACAAGGCGGACATGGTGGACGACGCCGAGTTGCTGGAGCTGGTCGAGATGGAAGTGCGCGAGCTGCTGTCGAAGTACGACTTCCCGGGCGACGACACGCCGATCATCAAGGGTTCGGCGCTGAAGGCGCTGGAAGGCGACCAGAGCGAGATCGGCGTGCCGGCGATCATTGCGCTGGTGGATGCGCTGGACAGCTACATCCCGCAGCCGCAGCGCGACATCGACAAGCCGTTCCTGATGCCGGTGGAAGACGTGTTCTCGATCTCCGGCCGCGGCACCGTGGTGACCGGTCGCGTGGAGCGCGGCGTGATCAAGGTGGGCGAGGAGATCGAGGTCGTGGGCATCCGCGACACGCAGAAGACCACCGTGACGGGCGTGGAAATGTTCCGCAAGCTGCTGGACCAGGGCCAGGCGGGCGACAACGTGGGCCTGCTGCTGCGCGGTCTGAAGCGTGACGACGTGGAGCGCGGCCAGGTGCTGGCCAAGCCCGGTTCGATCACCCCGCATACGGACTTCGAGGCCGAGGTGTACGTGCTGTCGAAGGACGAGGGCGGTCGCCACACGCCGTTCTTCAAGGGCTACCGGCCGCAGTTCTACTTCCGCACGACGGACGTGACCGGTGCGGTGACGCTGCCGGAAGGCGTGGAGATGGTGATGCCGGGCGACAACGTGAAGATGGTGGTGAGCCTGATCCACCCGATCGCGATGGACGAAGGCCTGCGCTTCGCGATCCGCGAAGGCGGCCGCACCGTCGGCGCCGGCGTGGTGGCCAAGGTCATCAAGTAACCAGCCCGTTTCGGGGGGGGGGGGGGGGGGGGGGGGCCGCATCTGCGGGGCGCCGAGGGCGGTGCAGCACGACGGCGGCCATCGCCGCCGTTGTGTTTTGTGGCGGTGAGCGATCGGCAGGAAATTTTGCGCGTTGTGCTTTCCTTTCCGATCGAGGCTTGCTATGCTTGATGAGTTGTATGGATGACATGCCGCAAAACGGCGCGTCTCCCCACCGCGAAATGAGGCGCAGGATGTGCTTCGAATTCGCTGGCACGGATCGCCTGAGGCCATGACACCGATCATCAGGGCTCGCGCCTTGTTGATCTTTGTTTTTACGCCTTTTATACTTTCCTGCTCGGCAAGTCGGTTTACCGGCTTGCCGAACATTTTGGGCGGTCCGTGGTGACCGTCCCTGCAAGTGGCGACACGGGTTGTGCGGGGCGGTGAGAAGCCGTTCCGGATCACAGAAATTGTTCTTTAGACAACAGGACACGGTTATGGCGAACCAGAAGATTCGCATTCGGCTCAAGGCGTACGATCACCGTCTGATCGACCGCTCGGCCAGCGAGATCGTCGAGACGGCCAAGCGCACCGGCGCGACGGTGCTCGGCCCGATTCCGCTCCCGACCAAGATCGAGCGCTACACCATTCTGGTGTCGCCGCACGTCGACAAGGATGCACGCGACCAGTACGAGACCCGTACGCACAAGCGTGTACTCGACATCGTTGACCCCAACGACAAGACCGTGGACGCGCTCATGAAGCTTGATCTCGCCGCTGGCGTCGATGTTCAGATCAAGCTCGGTTGAGCGATAGACAGGGCATTCTTATGAATAGCGGGAAGATGAGTATCGGACTGGTTGGCCGCAAGTGCGGCATGAGCCGACTCTTCACTGAGGATGGCCGCTCGATTCCGGTGACGCTGATCGAAGCGACGCCGAACCGCGTGACCCAGGTGAAGACGGAAGAGAATGATGGCTACAGCGCTGTGCAGGTTGCGGCGGGCGTCAAGCGCGCCTCGCTGCTGACCCGGCCGCTGAAGGGGCACTACGCCAAGGCGAAGGTCGAGCCGGGTCGTGGCCTGTGGGAGTTCCGCGTGTCTGACGATGATCTCGGCAAGTACACCGTCGGCGCCGAGATCAAGGCGGACGACATCTTCGCCGCCGGGCAGATCGTCGACGTAGCCGGCGTATCGAAGGGCAAGGGCTTCCAGGGCACGATCAAGCGCTGGAACTTCAAGATGGGCGACGCGACCCACGGCAACTCGCTGTCGCATCGCGCGCCGGGTTCGATCGGCCAGCGCCAAACCCCGGGCCGCGTGTTCCCGGGCAAGAAGATGTCCGGCCACATGGGTGCGGTCAACCGCACGCAGCAGGGGCTGGAAGTGGTCAGGGTCGACGCCGAGCGTCACCTGATCGCGGTGAAGGGCGCGGTGCCGGGTGCAACCGGCGGCGACGTCGTCATCCGTCCGACCACCAAGGGTTGAGGAGAGACGCCATGGAACTGAATGTCATTGGCGCAACATCGCCTGACAATGCCGCGCTCAGCGTATCGGACGAAGTGTTCGGCGGCGAGTACAAGCAGGCCCTGGTCCACCAGGTGGTCGTCGCCTACCAGGCTGGCGGTCGCGCGGGCACCAAGGCGCAGCTGTCGCGCGGTGAGATGTCCGGCACCACCAAGAAGTTCAAGAAGCAGAAGGGCGGCGGCGCCCGTCACGGCGACTACCGCGCCCCGATCTTCGTCGGCGGCGGCGTGACGTTTGCCGCCAAGCCGCGCAGCTTCGAGCAGAAAGTCAACCGCAAGGCCTATCGCGTGGCCATCCGTTCGATCCTGGCCGAGCTCAATCGTGCCGATCGCCTGAAAGTGGTCGAAGGGTTCGGCATCGACAGTCCGAAAACCACCGCCATGGTGGCCAGGCTGGCCGAACTGCAGGTGTCCGGCCGCGTCCTGCTGGTGTCCGAGGATGCGAACGAGGCGCTGTTCCTGGCCGCGCGGAATATCCCCTATGTCCACGTCGTGGACGTGCTGGCGCTCAATCCGGTCAGTCTGGTCGGTTCCGACTACGTGGTCATGACCGTCGACGCTGTGAAGAAGATCGAGGAGTGGCTGGCATGAGCAACGAACGCATTCTCAACACGCTGCGTGCTCCGCACATCTCCGAGAAGGCCGCGCGCCTCGCCGAGAACAGCCAGTACGTATTTGTCGTCGCCCCCGAGGCAACCAAGGCCGATGTCCGTGCCGCCGTGGAGCAGATGTTCGACGTCAAGGTCGAGCAGGTGAACCTCGTCAACGCCAAGGGCAAGGTCAAGTCCTTCCGTTTCCGCACTGGCAGCCGCCAGGGCAAGCGCAAGGCCTATGTGCGCCTCGCCGATGGTCAGACCATCGACGTGTCGGCCAAGGCCTGAGCCAGGAGTTCTGTGAGATGGCACTAATTACGCACAAGCCGACCTCGCCCGGGCGCCGCGACGCAGTCAGCGTCCGCACCGAGGGTCTGCACAAGGGCGAGCCCTACGCGCCGCTGACCGAGTCGCAGTCCAAGACGGGTGGTCGCAACCATTACGGTCGCATCACCACGCGTCATCGCGGCGGCGGTCACAAGCAGCATTACCGCATCATCGACTTCAAGCGTGACAAGGAAGGCATTGCCGGCCTCGTCGAGCGCATCGAGTACGATCCGAACCGCACCGCGCACATCGCGCTGCTGTGCTACGCCGATGGTGAGCGTCGCTATATCATCGCGCCCAAGGGTGTGGCGGTGGGCGATCGCCTGGTTTCCGGTTCGGATTCGCCGATCAAGGCCGGGAACTGCCTGCCCCTGCGCAACATCCCGGTCGGCTCGACCATCCACTGCATCGAGATGAAGGCAGGCAAGGGCGCGCAAATCGCCCGCAGCGCCGGCGCCTCCGTGCAGCTGGTGGCCCGCGAGTCCGGCTACGCCACGCTGCGCCTGCGCTCCGGCGAGATGCGCCGTGTGCCGGTCGACTGCCGCGCCACCATCGGCGAGGTCGGCAACTCCGAGCACAGCCTGAAGAAGCTCGGCAAGGCCGGCGCCAAGCGCTGGAAGGGTATCCGCCCGACCGTGCGCGGCGTGGTGATGAACCCGGTCGACCATCCGCACGGTGGCGGCGAGGGCAAGACTTCTGGTGGTCGTCATCCGGTCAGCCCGTGGGGCACGCCGGCCAAGGGCTACAAGACCCGCAACAACAAGCGCACGCAGCAGTTCATCGTGCGTCGTCGCAAGTAACAGGAAGCCGTCATGCCGCGTTCTCTGAAGAAAGGTCCGTTCGTCGACCTTCACCTTGTCAAGAAGGTGGAAGCTGCGGTTTCCGCCAACAACAAGCGCCCGATCAAGACCTGGTCGCGTCGCTCGATGATCCTGCCGGAAATGGTCGGCCTGACCATCGCCATCCACAACGGTCGCCAGCACGTGCCGGTGCTCGTCAACGAGAACATGGTCGGGCACAAGCTCGGCGAGTTCGCGGTGACCCGCACTTTCAAGGGCCATGGCGGCGACAAGAAGGGCAAGTGATGAGCACTGAAGCCAAAGCGATCCTGCGCAGCGCCCGCATCTCGGCGCAGAAGGCACGCCTGGTGGCTGACCTGGTCCGCGGTCTCCCCGTGGGTCGCGCCAGCGACGTGCTGCAGTTCACCAACAAGAAGGCTGCGACCCTTGTCCGCAAGGTGCTGCTGTCGGCCGTCGCCAATGCCGAGAACAACCTTGGTGCTGACGTCGACGAACTGAAGGTCTCGCGCATCTTCGTGGACGAAGGTCCGGCGATGAAGCGCATGTACGCCCGCGCCAAAGGCCGCGGCTCGCGCATCCTGAAGCGCACCAGCCACATCACTGTGGTCGTTGGCAACTGACTGAGGGTATAGACGATGGGTCATAAAGTTCATCCCACCGGTATCCGCCTCGGCATCGCCAAGGACTGGAATTCGAAGTGGTACGCAAACAAGGCCGACTACGCCAAGTATCTGGTCGCCGACCTCAAGGTCCGCGACATGCTTCGCAAGAAGCTGGCGCAGGCCGGCATTTCGAAGATCCAGATCGAGCGTCCGGCCAAGACCGCCCGCGTGACGATCCACAGCGCCCGTCCAGGCGTGGTGATCGGCAAGAAGGGCGAGGACATCGAGAAGCTGCGCAAGGAAGTCAGCCAGATGATGGGCGTTCCGACGCACATCAATGTGAACGAAGTCCGCAAGCCGGAACTCGACGCGCAGTTGGTGGCCGAGTCGATCGCACAGCAGCTCGAGCGCCGCATCATGTTCCGTCGTGCGATGAAGCGCGCGGTGGGCAACGCGATGCGCCTCGGTGCCCTGGGCGTGAAGATCAACGTGTCGGGCCGTCTGAACGGTGCCGAGATCGCCCGCTCCGAGTGGAGCCGCGAAGGTCGCGTGCCGCTGCATACGCTGCGCGCGGACATCGACTACGGCACCGCCGAGGCGAAGACCACTTACGGCATCATCGGCATCAAGGTGTGGATCTACAAGGGCGAAGTCTTCGACATGGCGCAGATCGGCCAGGAGTCGAAGGAAGAGCAGTCGCAGCCGCGCCGCGAAAGTGGCGAGGGTCGTCGTGAGCCACGTCGCGAGGCCGGTGACGGCCGTCGCGAGCGGTCGGCGAAGTAAGGAGAGTTGCCATGCTGCAACCCAAGCGAACCAAATTCCGCAAGCAGTTCAAGGGCCGCAACGACGGTCTGGCCTTCAGCTCCAACCTCGTGAGTTTCGGCGAGTACGGCCTGAAGGCGACCACCCACGGTGCGCTGACGGCCCGTCAGATCGAGGCGGCCCGTCGTTGCATCACGCGTTTCGTGAAGCGCGGCGGCAAGCTGTGGATCCGCGTGTTCCCGGACAAGCCGATCACCAAGAAGCCGATCGAAGTGCGTATGGGTGCGGGCAAGGGCGGCGTCGAGTTCTGGGTCGCACCGATCCAGCCCGGTCGCATGCTCTATGAAATCGAGGGTGTCGACGAGCCGACGGCGCGCGAGGCGTTCCGCCTGGCCGCCGCCAAGCTCTCGGTGCAGACCCAGTTCGTCAGCCGGGCGGTGATGTGATGGCCATCAAAGAGATCAACAACAAGTCGGTCGAAGAGCTGAACCAGCATCTGCTGGACCTTCGCAAGGAGCAGTTCAATCTGCGCATGCAGAAGGGCACCGGCCAGCTCATCCAGCCGCACCAGCTGCGCCGCGTTCGGCGCGACATCGCCCGCACGAAGTTCGTGCTCGGCGGCAAGAAGTAAGGGACGGCGGACATGAGCGACAATCAGAAACAGGCACGCACCCTGCAGGGGCGCGTGGTCAGCAACAAGATGGACAAGACGGTCACGGTGCTGGTCGAGCGCCAGGTGCAGCACGGCCTGCTCGGCAAGATCATCCGCCGCTCCACCAAGCTTCATGCCCAGGACGACCTGGGTGCGAATGAGGGCGACGTGGTGCGCATCGCGGAATGCCGCCCGCTGTCCAAGACCAAACACCACCGCGTGGTGGAAATCCTCATGCGCGCCAACGTCTAAGGGGAGGGTGCAGACATGATCCAGATGCAAAGCACGCTTTCCGCAGCGGACAACAGCGGTGCCAAGGAACTGATGTGCATCAAGGTACTCGGCGGCTCCAAGCGTCGTTACGCCGCGATCGGTGATGTGATCAAGGTCACCGTGAAGGATGCCATCCCGCGCGGCAAGGTGAAGAAGGGCGAGGTGTACAACGCCGTGGTCGTGCGTACCGCCAAGGGTGTGCGTCGTCCCGACGGTTCGCTGATCCGTTTCGACGGCAACGCGGCTGTCCTCCTCAACAACAAGCTCGAGCCGATCGGCACCCGTATTTTCGGGCCGGTCACCCGCGAGCTGCGCAGCGAGAAGTTCATGAAGATCGTCTCGCTCGCGCCCGAAGTGCTCTGAGCGGAGTAATAACCATGAACCGTATCCGCAAGGGTGATCAGGTCCTCGTGATCACCGGCAAGAACAAGGGCCAGCGTGGCGATGTGCTGCGCGTCGATGGCGACCGCGTCTTCGTCGCCAACGTGAATCTGGTCAAGCGCCATACCAAGGCGAATCCGCAGGCCAACCAGCCCGGCGGTATCGTCGAGCGTGAGGCCTCGATCCATCTCTCCAATGTGCAGCTGTTCAACCCCGCCACGAACAAGGGTGAACGCGTCGGCACCAAGACGCTCGAAGATGGGCGCAAGGTCCGCGTGTTCCGTTCGTCTGGCGAGGTCGTGGACGCGTAAGGAACACGATCATGACGCGCCTTCAAAACTTTTATAAAGAGCAGGTCATCGCCAAGCTCACCGAGAAGTTCGGCTACGAGAACGTGATGCAGGTTCCCCGCATCACCAAGATCACGCTGAACATGGGTGTGGGTGAGGCGGCAGGCAACAAGAAAGTGCTCGAAAATGCCGTTGCCGACATGGCCAAGATCGCCGGCCAGAAGCCGATCACGACCAAGGCGCGCGTGTCCGTCGCCTCGTTCAAGATCCGCGACGGCTGGCCGATCGGTTGCAAGGTCACCCTGCGCCGCGCCCAGATGTGGGAATTCCTCGATCGCCTGATCAACATCTCGCTGCCCCGCGTCCGCGACTTCCGCGGCGTCTCGGGTCGCGCGTTCGACGGCCGTGGAAACTACAATTTCGGCATCAAGGAACAGATCATCTTCCCCGAAATCGATTTCGACCAGATCGACGCGATGCGTGGCATGGACATCTCCATCACCACCACCGCCAAGACCGACGCCGAAGCCAAGGCGCTGCTGGAAGCCTTCAACTTCCCGTTCCGCAACTGATACGCGAGAGACAAACCATGGCAAAGACCTCGATGGTCAACCGCGATCTGAAGCGGACCAAGCTCGTCCAGAAGTACGCCGCCAGGCGCGCCGAACTGAAGGCGGTCGTGCTGAGCCCCAACGCCTCGTACGACGAGAAGATGGAGGCCCAGACCCGGCTGCAGAAGTTGCCGCGTGACGCCAGCCCGGTTCGCCAGCGCACGCGCTGCGCGCTATCCGGCCGCCCGCGCGCCGTCTACAAGAAGTTCGGTCTCGGCCGCAACAAGCTGCGCGAGGCCACCATGCGTGGCGACGTGCCGGGCCTGCGCAAGGCCAGCTGGTAATACCTCATCGGATGGTTGTGCCGGGCGCCAGCCCGGCACGCTTCCATCCAGCGGACGGAGTGTTCCGGCCGCCGACGCTACGGCGCTCGTTATTCGCCAAGGCCGGAAAAGGCTGTTATACTTGTCGGTCTGCGCAACGCAGGCTGCCTTGCAGCAGCTCACAATCTAGAATTGATTTCCGGTTTTATCGGATATCGGTGCACTCTGAAGGACGTTTTCATGAGCATGACTGATCCCATCGCCGATCTGTTTACGCGTGTGCGCAATGCCCAGCTGTCGGGCAAGCAGGCCGTAAGCATGCCGTCGTCGAAGTTGAAGGTGGCGATCGCCAACCTTCTCAAGAACGAGGGCTATATCCTCGACGCCAAGACTTCCGAGCAGGAAGGCAAGCCGGTGCTCGAGATCAAGCTCAAGTATTTCGAAGGCCGCCCGGCCATCGAGACCATTTCCCGAGTCAGCCGTTCCGGCCTGCGCGTGTACCGCGGCAAGGACGAGCTGCCGAAAGTGCTCGGCGGCCTCGGTATCTCGATCATTTCGACTTCCGCCGGTCTGCTGACCGACGCGCAGGCCCGTGCCAAGGGCCTGGGCGGCGAAGTCATCGGCCAAGTGGCATAAGGAGTCGACGATGTCCCGTGTTGCTAAAAAGCCGATCAGTCTGCCCAAGGGTGTTGAGCTGAAGATTGCCGCCGAGGGTATCTCGGTGAAGGGTCCGAAGGGTTCGTTGTCGGTGCATGCCCTGCCGGGCGTCAGTGTGGCGGTCAACGATGGTGTCGCCACGATCGAGCTGGCCGAGGGTGCGGGCGACAAGTTCGGCGGCACCGCACGCGCCCTGCTCGCGAACATGATCAAGGGTGTTTCCGAAGGTTACGAGCGCAAGCTGGAACTCGTCGGCGTCGGTTACCGCGCGTCGATGGCCGGCAAGGCACTGAATCTCAGCCTCGGTTTTTCCCATCCGGTGGTGTTCAACGCCCCAGAAGGCGTGACAATCGAGACCCCGACGCAGACCGAGATCCTGATCAAGGGTTCGGACAAGCAGAGCGTGGGCCAGGTGGCTGCCAAGATTCGCGGTTTCCGGCCGCCGGAGCCCTACAAGGGCAAGGGCGTGCGCTATGCCGGTGAGAAGATCACGCTGAAGGAAGCCAAGAAGGCTTAAGGCGGTGCCCCGGGGAAGCCCGGGTGCCGGCCGAAGTCGATCCGCTTCCTGGAGAATATGACGATGAACAAGAACGAATCCCGCCTGCGTCGCGCCAAGTCCACCCGCGCGCACATCCGCAAGCTGGCGGTGCCGCGTCTGTCGGTGCATCGCACCGGGCAGCATCTGTACGCCCAGGTGTTCGATGCCTCGGGCACCAAGGTGGTCGCTGCTGCGTCCACGGTGCAGAAAGCTGTCGCCGATGGCCTGAAGGGCACCAAGAATCTGACCGCCGCCGCGGCGGTGGGCAAGGCTGTCGCCGAGCGCGCGCTGGCCGCCGGCATCGAAGCCGTGGCGTTCGATCGCTCCGGTTTCCGCTATCACGGCCGCATCAAGGCGCTGGCCGATGCGGCCCGCGAGGCCGGCCTGAAGTTCTGATCTGCCGGCTGCCGCGCCCCGGCGTGGCAGCCGCTTGAAGTACCTACAACTCCAAGCGGCCCAGCCGCAAGCAAAAGCCCCGGGCTGCCGGGCACATGGAAAAAACATGTCTTCTAACGATCGCGAAAATTCGGATGGCCTGCTCGAAAAGCTGATTGCCGTCAACCGCGTGGCCAAGACCGTCAAGGGTGGCCGCCAGATGAGCTTCACCGCGCTGACCGTGGTCGGTGACGGCGAGGGTCGCGTGGGCTTCGGCTATGGCAAGGCGCGCGAAGTGCCGGTGGCCATTTCCAAGGCCATGGAGCGCGCCCGGCGCCAGATGGTCAGCATCGAGCTCAACAACGGCACGCTGTGGTACGCCATCAAGGCCAACCACGGCGCGGCTCGGGTCTACATGCAGCCCGCTTCCGAGGGTACCGGCGTGATTGCCGGCGGTGCGATGCGCGCCGTGCTCGAAGTGGTCGGCGTGAAGAACGTGCTGGCCAAGGCGGTCGGTTCGCGCAATCCGATCAACCTCGTGCGCGCCACCATCAAGGGTCTGCAGGCCGTGGCCTCGCCCAAGAAGATCGCCGCGAAGCGTGGCAAGACCCTGGATGAGGTGCTGGGCAATGGCTAAGAAAGAGACTGCCGTCAAGACCGTGCGCGTGCGCCTGGTCAAGGGCCTGCGTGGCGTGCAGAGCCGTCACCGTCTGAGCGTCAAGGCCCTGGGCCTGGGCAAGCTCAACGACGTCCGTGAGCTGAAGGACAGCCCGCAGGTGCGAGGCCTGATCAACACGGTCTACTACCTGGTCCGGGTCGAGGAGTAATCATCATGCGTCTTAATGACATCAAGCCGGCTGCCGGTTCCCGCAAGACGCGCCTGCGCGTCGGTCGCGGCATCGGTTCGGGTCTGGGCAAGACCGCCGGTCGCGGCCACAAGGGCCAGCACGCCCGTGCCGGCGGCACCCACAAGTACGGTTTCGAAGGCGGCCAAATGCCGCTGCAGCGCCGCCTGCCCAAGGTGGGCTTCCGCTCGCTGAAGAAGGCAGAGAGCCAGGAAGTGTTCCTGTACCAGCTGGCCACCCTCAAGGCGGACGTGATCGACGTGGTGGTCCTGCATCAGGCCGGCCTGATCGACAGTCGTGCCAAGAAGGTCAAGGTCGTGGCCAAGGGCGAGATCGGTCGCGCAGTGAAGCTTTCCGGCGTCCTCGCCACGGCCGGTGCGAAGACGGCCATCGAGGCTGCCGGCGGCAGCGTGGAGTAACCCGGTGGCTGCAGCCAAGGGCACCCAGCTCGGATCTCTCGGCAAGCTGACGGAACTGCGTCAGCGCATCTTCTTCGTGATTGGTGCGCTGATCGTGTTCCGGCTCGGTTCGTTCATTCCCGTGCCGGGTGTGAACCCGGAGGCGATGACCCGCCTGATCGAGCAGCAGGGCGGCGGACTGTTGAACATGTTCAACATGTTCTCCGGCGGATCGCTGTCGCGGATGTCGGTGTTTGCGCTGGGCGTCGTGCCCTACATCTCCGCCTCGATCGTGGTGCAGATGATGGGTTCGGTGATCCCGAGCCTGCAGAATCTGCGCAAGGAAGGCGAGGCCGGTCGACGCAAGATGACCATGTACACGCGCTTCGGCACCGTGGGTCTGGCGGCGTTCCAGGCGTTCGGTATCGCGGTGGCGCTGCAGAAGCAGGTTGCGTCCGGCGGCGTTCCGGTGGTCTACACCCCGGGCATGGGTTTCGTGCTTGCTTCGGTGGTCGGTCTGACCGCCGGCACCATGTTCCTTATGTGGCTGGGCGAGCAGATCACCGAACGGGGTATCGGCAACGGCATCTCGCTGCTGATCTTCGCGGGCATCGTGGCTGGCCTGCCCGGCGCGGTGGCACACACGCTGACCATGCAGGCCAACGGCGAGCTGGGCAACGGCCTGAAGCTGATCATGATCGTGGTGCTGGTGCTGGCGGTGACGGCATTCGTGGTGTTCATGGAGCGTGCGCAGCGGCGCATCACGGTGAACTATGCACGTCGCTCGGGCGGCCAGCAGGCCTACATGAACCAGAGTTCGCACCTGCCATTGAAGATCAACATGTCCGGCGTGATCCCGCCGATCTTCGCCAGCAGCCTGCTGATGTTCCCGGCGACCGCACTGACCTGGTTCGGCACCGGGCACCAGTCGCGCTGGCTGCAGTCGCTGACCCAGGCCCTCACCCAGGGCGAGCCGTTGCACGACGTGATCTTTGCGGTGCTGGTGATCACCTTTGCGTTCTTCTACACCGCGATCGTCTTCAACTCACAGGAGACGGCGGACAACCTCAAGCGATCCGGCGCACTGATTCCGGGTATCCGGCCGGGCAAGGCCACCGCAACATATATCGATGCGGTAATGACCCGTCTGACCGGGGTGGGGGCGCTCTACCTGGTACTGGTATGTCTGGTGCCGACGTTCATGCAAAAGTCCTGGAATGTGCCCTTCTACTTCGGCGGCACGTCGTTGCTGATCGTGGTGGTGGTGGTGATGGACTTCACCTCGCAGGTGCAGGCCCATCTGGTCAGTCACCAGTACGAAGGTTTGCTCAAGAAGGCCAATCTCCGCCGCAACTGATGGCTGCTGGGGCGTAGGAGTCGGGTCTCGATCGTGGGAAAGCGGCGGCAGGTGCCGCAGGGCTTTCCAGTGAAGTTAATTCAGGTTAAAATTGCGCGTTTACCGCGCACGAAACGCATCGGAGAAAGTACATCATGGCGCGCATCGCGGGTGTCAATTTGCCGGTCCAGAAACACGTCTGGGTCGGCCTGCAGAGCATCTACGGCATCGGCCGCAGCCGGTCCAAGAAGGTCTGCGCGGACGCAGGCGTGGTTCCCACCACGCCGATCAAGTCCCTCAGCGAGGGCGAGGTGGAGAAGCTCCGCCACGAAATCGCCAAGTACGTTGTCGAAGGCGATCTGCGTCGCGAGGTGGGTATCGCCATCAAGCGGCTGATGGATCTGGGTTGCTACCGCGGTCTTCGCCACCGCCGTGGCCTGCCGGTGCGCGGTCAGCGCACGCGTACCAATGCCCGCACCCGCAAGGGTCCGCGTCGCGCGATCAAGAAGTAACGGATTCGAATTATGGCCAAGCCTGTCAAGACCAAGAAGAAGATCAAGCGCGTCGTCACGGATGCCGTGGCCCACGTGCAGGCCTCCTTCAACAACACCATCGTCACCATCACCGATCGCCAGGGCAACGCGTTGTCCTGGGCGACCGCTGGCGGCGCCGGCTTCCGCGGTTCGCGCAAGTCGACCCCGTTCGCTGCGCAGGTCGCCGCCGAGAAGGCCGGACGTGCCGCCGGCGACTACGGCGTGAAAACGGTGGAAGTGCGCATCAAGGGCCCGGGTCCGGGGCGCGAGTCGGCGGTGCGTTCGCTGAACGCCCTCGGCTACAAGGTGCTCAACATCATCGACGTCACGCCGATTCCGCACAACGGCTGCCGTCCCCCCAAGAAGCGGCGTGTATGAGTGCGATCATCCTTGATCGCGAGAATCAAGAACCGGCCATTCATGGCCGGACTATTCAAAAAAGAGATTAACCATGGCCCGTTATCGTGGAGCTACCTGCAAGCTCGCCCGTCGTGAGGGTGCAGATCTCAGCCTGAAGAGCCCGGCGCGCGCGCTGGATTCCAAGTGCAAGCTGGAAAACAAGCCCGGCCAGCATGGCGCCAACAAGCGCATGCGCATGTCCGACTACGCCGTCCAGCTGCGCGAAAAGCAGAAGGTCAAGCGCATCTACGGCGTGCTCGAACGTCAGTTCAGCAACTACTACACCAAGGCGTCGACCCTCAAGGGCAACACCGGTGAAAACCTGCTGCGCCTGCTCGAGAGCCGTCTGGACAACGTCGTCTATCGCATGGGTTTTGCGGTGACCCGCGCCCAGGCCCGCCAGCTGGTTGCCCACAAGGCGATCCTGGTGAACGACAAGAAAGTGAACATCCCCTCCTATCAGGTCCGTCCCGGTGACGTGATCGCCCTCACCGAGCGCGCGCGCAATCAGCTGCGCGTGCAGGAAGCGGCGACCGTGTTCGACACCATGGACCTGCGCCCGCAGTGGGTGGAAGTGGATGCCAAGAAGTTCGCCGGCACGTTCAAGTCGGTGCCGGATCGCGGTGATCTGCCGTCCGACATCAATGAAGCGCTGATCGTCGAGCTTTACTCGAAGTAATCAACCGGAGCTCTGCATGGCAGTTTCGTCAACTAGCGTGCTGCGGCCTCGTGGCCTCAGCGTCGAACAGCTCGGAGCCAACCGCGCCAAGGTGGTGGTCGAGCCGCTCGAGCGTGGCTTTGGTCACACCCTGGGCAACGCGCTGCGCCGCGTGCTGCTCTCCTCGATCCCCGGCAGCGCCATCGTCGAGGTCGAGATCGATGGCGTGCTCCACGAGTACACCACGCTTGAGGGTCTGCAGGAGGACGTGATCGAGGTCCTGCTGAACCTCAAGGACGTCGCGATCCGCCAGCATTCGGGCGACGAGGTCACGCTGACCTTGTCCAGGAAGGGCAAGGGCGTGGTCACGGCAGGCGACATCACGGTCGATCACACGGTCGAGATCATCAATCCCGAGCACGTGATCTGCCACCTCACCAAGGACGTCGCGCTCAACATGCGCCTGAAGGTGCGTCGCGGCGTCGGCTACCAGCCGGCCAGCACGCGCCAGCATCCGGACGAGGAGACCCGTCCGATCGGGCGGCTGCAGCTGGATGCGTCGTTCGCGCCGGTGCTGCGCGTGGCCTACGAAGTGGATGCCGCTCGCGTCGAGCAGCGCACCAACCTCGACAAGTTGGTGCTCGACATCGAGACCAACGGCACGATCGGCGCGGAAGATGCCGTCCGCAAGGCGGCCGAGATCCTCAACGACCAGCTGTCGGTGTTCGGCGACTTCTCGCGTCGCGAAAGTGCCACCGACACGGCCGAGAAGGGCGGGTTCGATCCGCTGCTGCTGCGCCCGATCGACGATCTGGAGCTCACCGTGCGCTCGGCCAACTGCCTGAAGGCCGAGAGCATCTACTACATCGGTGATCTGGTGCAGAAGACCGAGGTCGAACTGCTGAAGACCCCCAACCTCGGCAAGAAGTCGCTGACCGAGATCAAGGACGTGCTGGGCAGCCGCGGTCTGGCGCTCGGCATGAAGCTCGAAAACTGGCCGCCGCCGGGCCTCTCGCACGGCATGCAGCTGGGTTGATGTACTTGTGCCGCGGTCGCCATGCGACCGCGGCATCTTGCCGAGTGTGGGCCAGCTGCGGCCGACACGCTTGCGGCAACACGAGCGGTCCTTGGCCGCGCGCCTCAGGCCTTGCCTGAGGCCTTCCGCAGCACCTGTTTCTCTCATCACTCATAGCGGGCAACCGCGGGAAGCCGGCCGTCGAGCCGGCCTCTCATAACAACACAAGAGATTTTCGCCATGCGTCATATGAAGAGCGGCCGCAAGCTCAACCGCACCAGCAGCCATCGCGAAGCGATGTTCCGCAACATGGCTTCGTCGCTGATCAAGCACGAGCTGATCCGTACCACCCTGCCCAAGGCGAAGGAACTGCGTCGCGTGGCCGAGCCACTGATCACGCTCGCCAAGACCGACGGCGTCGCCAATCGCCGCCTCGCCTTCTCGCGCCTGCGCGACAAGCAGGCCGTGGGCAAGCTGTTCGTCGAATTGGGGCCGCGCTACCGCGAGCGTCCCGGTGGTTACCTGCGCATCCTCAAGTGCGGCTTCCGTCCGGGCGACAATGCCCCGATGGCGTACGTCGAACTGGTCGATCGTCCGCGGCTGGCTGAGACCGTCGACGCCGAGTAAGCGGCTCCGGCGGACGTTTGGACGTCCAGGCCAAAAAGCCCCGGCCGGGTCACCTGCCGGGGCTTTTTGTTGGCCGCACCGTCGTCGCCGCCGCGTGCTGACAGCAGCCCGTCGACGGGTTAATGTCGGCTACCGCATTGCATCACGTTGCCATGAATCCACTTGCCTGGTCCTACCGTTCCGTCGCCATTGCCGGCTTCCTGATCTGCGCCGGTCTGCTCGGTTATGCGCTGTACGCCGAGCACGTGCTGGCGATGGTCCCGTGCCCGCTGTGCATCTTCCAGCGCATCGGTTTCATGGTGATGGGCGTGTTTTTCCTGCTGGCCGCGCTGCACGCGCCGCGCGGTGGCGTTCGCTGGGTCTATACCGGTGGCGTATTGCTCGGTGCGGCGTTCGGCATCGTCGTGGCGGCGAGGCACTTGTGGATCCAGTCGCTGCCGGCCGACGAGGTGCCGCAGTGCGGCGGCGACCTGGGCTACATGCTCGACACATTCCCCTTCGCCAAGGTGCTTAGGCTGGTATTCACCGGCTCGGGCGAGTGCGCCAAGGTGCAGCCTGTGCTGGGCCTGCCGATGCCGGCGTGGACCCTGCTGTGGTTCGTGCTGCTGGCCGTGTGGACGGTGCTGGCGACGCGCCGGCGGGTGGTCTGACATGACCGTGTCGTCCCCGCACGAGATGCCGCTGCCGGCCGGCCAAGACTGGTCTCCCATGTCGTGGCAGCGCCGCGTGGCGCTGCAGCAGCCGACCTATGACGACGCCGCCGAGCTGGCCGCGGCGACCGCGCAGCTGGCTGCGCTGCCGCCGTTGGTGACCTCGTGGGAAGTGCTGGCGCTGAAGCAGGCGCTGGCCGAGGCGCAGGACGGGCATCGCTTCCTGCTGCAGGGCGGCGATTGCGCCGAAAGCTTCGCCGACTGCACCAGCCCGATCATCTCCAACCGACTCAAGGTGCTGCTGCAGATGAGCCTGGTGCTGGTGCACGGACTGAAAAAGCCGGTGCTGCGCGTGGGTCGGTTTGCCGGCCAGTACGCCAAGCCGCGTTCGGCGGATACCGAGACCCGCGATGGCGTGACGCTGCCGAGTTTCCGCGGCGACGTGGTCAACGCACCGGCGTTCACCCCCGAAGCGCGCCGGGCCGATCCGCGGCGGCTGATCCAGGCGCACGCCCATTCTGCGCTGACGATGAACTTCGTGCGCGCGCTGATCGACGGCGGCTTCGCCGACCTGCACCACCCCGAATACTGGGATCTGGCCTGGGTCGAGCACTCGCCGCTGGCCAGCGAGTACCGGCAGATGGTCGCCTCGATCGGCGACTCGCTGCGTTTCATGGAGACCCTGGCCGGCCCTGTCGCCAGCTTCTCGCGGGTCGATTTCTTCACCTCGCACGAGGCGCTGCTGCTGCATTACGAGCAGGCGCTGACCCGGCAGGTGCCGCGGCATCCCGGCTGGTTCAACCTGTCCACGCATTTCCCGTGGATCGGCATGCGCACCGCCGCGCTCGACGGCGCGCACGTGGAGTACTTCCGCGGCATCCGCAATCCGATCGCGGTGAAGATCGGCCCGTCGGTGACGCCGGAGCAGCTGCTGCCGCTGATGGACGCGCTCAATCCGGACGACGAACCCGGCCGGCTCACGCTGATCCACCGCATGGGCCGTGGCGCCATCGCCGACAAGCTGCCGCCGCTGCTGCAGGCGGTGAAGCGCGAGGGGCGCCGTGTGCTGTGGATGGCCGACCCCATGCACGGCAACACCGAGAGCACGTCGAACGGCTACAAGACGCGCCGTTTCGACAATATCCGCGGCGAGCTGGAGCAGGCGTTCGACATCCACGCCGCGGCCGGCACGCGGCTGGGCGGCGTGCACCTGGAGCTCACCGGCGAAGATGTCACCGAGTGCCTCGGCGGCGCGCGCGATCTGGTCGAACTGGATCTCGATCGCGCCTACAAGTCCACCGTCGATCCGCGGCTCAACTACGAGCAGTCGCTGGAGCTGGCGATGCTGATCGTGCGCAAGTCCGGCGGCATGGCGTAAACGACCGTCTTATCGCGACGGCGCGCTTTCCTCGCGGACGCGCTGACGCATGGACTGCTCCCCGAGCCGCGCGTAGGCCTTGCATGCGTGCGGATCGCGCAACGCATCGCGATGGCCGGCATCGCGTGCAGCCAGGCGTTCGAGCAGATCGCTGGCCTCCGGATGCGGCGTCATCAGGATGTCGCAGGGCAGGGCGGCGAGCATCGCCAAGGCACGCCGGAAATCGTCCAGGCGCTTGGGATGGGCCGGATCGGTATAGCGGTAACTGCCGGCCGCCAGCAGGGTGAGGCTGTCGGCGTAGACCATCGCGCGGCATGGCGTACCCTCGCACGAGGTCCAGGTCCAACTGGTGCTGCCGGGCGTGTGGCCGGGCGTGGGGTGTGGCCGGATCGCCAGCGACCCGAGCTGCCGGATGTTCGCCTCGATCATCGGTGCGTTTTCCGGCAGCGTTGCATCGATCAGCACATGGCCCTGCGGCGAGGTGATCAGGATCGCGCTCAGGCCACGGCTGCCCACGTACCAGGTGTTGCCGTAGATCCGCTCCGGCGCCTGCGGCTGGCGCCAGCTGGCACGCAGGGCCGCGCTCGGTGAGGCGGCGGCGCTGGCGCTACCGCCGGCGACGGCTAGGAGCGTGGCGAGGATGAGTCGGCGGTAACGGCACATGCGATGTTCCTTCGATGGGGTGAACCGCCAGGCTATGGAACGCAGCGGGCATCGCGCTGACGGTTCGCGGGCGCATTGGCGACGGTGCCGGAGGGTCTCGACACGCGGCCTTCGGCAAGGTGATCCGCTTGGCGATGATGGGTTTGAGTCGCCGCCGTCCGGGCCGCGTCAAGCCTGTCCGCTTGCACCCCGCCGAGGTCGCGGGCGGCCAGGGTCGGGGTGCACCGCCGCACGTCCGGACCTTGATCCGTGTTCGTTGCTACAGGTTGTCGCGATCGGGCGCCGCCGTGGGCAGCGTGTCGGGCGCGATGCCGCGGGCGCCTATACTCGGCGGATGTTCATCTCTTTATTTCCCCGACGCTGGGCGGCATTTCCCCGACGCTGGGCGGCGCTGCTGCTGGCGTCCCTCCTGGTCGCTGCCGCGCATGCCGACGATGGCGCGCCGCGTACCGTGCCCGACACGCTGGTCCAGCGCATCGCCTCGTGCACCGCCTGCCACGGCGAGCACGGCGAAGGCACGCCGGAGAGCGGCTTCTTTCCGCGCCTGGCCGGCAAGCCGGCCGACTACCTGGCGCGGCAGCTACGCTATTTCCAGCAGGGGCTGCGCAAGTACGGTCCGATGGAATACACCGTGCGCCCGCTCAGCGACGCGTACATGCACGAGATCGCCGAGTACTTCGCCGCGCAGCAGGTGCCCTACGCGCGCTCGCCCGCGCCGAAGGTGCCCGCCGCGCTGCTCGCGCGCGGCGAGGCGCTGACCGTGCACGGCGATCCGGAGCGGAAGATTCCCGCCTGCGCCGCCTGCCATGGCAGCCAGCTCACCGGGGTGGAGCCCTCGACGCCCGGTCTGGTCGGTCTGCCCTACGACTACGTCAGCTCGCAGCTCGGCTCCTGGCGCACCGGCACGCGCGCGGCGGCCGCGCCCGACTGCATGGCGACCATCGCCAACCGCCTCACGCCGGCCGATATCACCGCCGTGTCGGCATGGCTGGCCAGCCGCGAACTGCCGGCCGACATGCACGCGCAGCCGGCCGGCTCGGTGCAGCCACCGCTTCAGTGCGGCGTGCTGGGCGCCAGCGCGACGCCGGCCACCGCTCGCGCGGGAGACGGCGCATGAAGTGGCTGATCCGTTCCTTCCTCGTGCTGCTGGTGCTTGCGCTCGGCGCGGTGGGCTGGTGGCTGTTCGCCGCGCATCATGGCGACGCGGCGCCGGTGCGCAGCGGCCAGCTGGCGGTCGGCGAGAACCTGTCCGATCCGGTCCTGATCGCGCGCGGCCAGTACCTGGCGACGGTAGGCGACTGCGCCGCCTGCCATACGCAACGCGGCGGCGCGCCTTTCGCCGGCGGACGCGAGGTGCCCACGCCGTTCGGCAGCATCCCCGCGCCGAACATCACCCCGGACGACGACACCGGCCTGGGCCGCTGGAGCTTCGCCGATTTCTGGCAGGCGCTGCATGCGGGCAAGGGGCGGTACGGCGAGTTCCTCTACCCGGCGTTCTCGTACACCTCGTACACCAAGGTCACCCGCGACGATGCACTGGCGATGTTCGCTTACCTCAAGTCGCTGGCACCGGTGCACCAGCCGGCCAAGGCGCTGGGCCTGAAGTTTCCCTACAGCATGCGCAGCGGCCTGGCCGCATGGCGCACGCTGTATTTCCGCGAGGGCGTGTACCAGCCCGATGCGTCGAAATCGACCGAATGGAACCGCGGCGCCTACCTCGTGCAGGGCCTGGGTCACTGCAACGAATGCCACGTGGCACGCGATGCGCTGGGCGGCGTGCCCGATCAGCCGGCGCTCTCCGGCGGCCGGATTCCCGCGCAGGACTGGTACGCACCGGACCTCAGCACCCAGGCCCACGGCGGCCTGCACGGCTGGAGCCGGCAGGACATCGTCGACCTGCTCAAGACCGGCCAGTCGGCCAAGGGCAGTGCGTTCGGGCCGATGGCCGAAGTGGTGTCGCGCAGCACCCGGCACATGACCGACACGGATCTCGCCGCCGTCGCCATTTACCTGGAATCGCTGCCGCCCCGACCGCAGCCGGCAGTGGCGGCATCGGCGATCGACACCACGGCGCTGATCAGGCACGGCAACACGCTTTACGACCATCGGTGCGCCGGCTGCCACGGCAAGGACGGCAACGGCGTCGCCGGCGTGTATCCGCCGCTCAACGGCAACTCCTCGGTGGACGAACCCACCGGCATCAACGCGATCCGCGTGGTGCTGCTGGGCGGCTTCCCGCCGGTGACCGCCGGCAACCCGCGGCCGTACTCGATGCCGCCGTTCGCGCAGGCGCTGAACGACGCCGACGTGGCCGCGGTGGTGAGCTACATCCGCCAGGCCTGGGGCAACCGCGCCGCGCCAGTGCTCGAGCGCGACGTGGGCAAGTACCGGCAGACGCCGATCGACTGATCGCCGCGCGCCGGTGGATCGATGCCCAAGGCCCGCCATGGCGGGCCTTGGGCGTGATGGCGGCGGGGTGCCGGACCCTACGGCGGCGCATGGCCGGCAGCGCCGGGTAAGATGCGTCTTTGCCTCACGACACTCGAAGCGAACGCATGATCATCAATCCCAAAGTCCGCGGCTTCATCTGCATCACGGCGCACCCGGTGGGCTGCGCGAAGAACGTGCTCGAGCAGATCGACATCACCCGGGCCAGCGGCCAGAGCGGTCACGGTCCCAGGCGCGTGCTGGTGATCGGCGCCTCCACCGGCTACGGCCTGGCCTCGCGCATCACCGCCGCCTTCGGCCACGGCGCGGCCACGCTCGGCGTGTTCTTCGAAAAGCCCAGCAGCGAGACCAAGACCGGCACCGCCGGCTGGTACAACTCCGCCGCGTTCGACCAGGCGGCCAAGGCCGCCGACCTGTACAGCAAATCGATCAACGGCGACGCGTTCGCCGACGAAACGCGCGCGCGCGCCATCGAGCTGATCAAGGCCGAGATGGGCGGCCCGATCGACCTGGTGGTGTATTCGCTGGCCTCGCCGGTACGCAAGCTGCCGGGCACCGGTGAAGTGAAGCGCTCCGCGCTCAAGACCATCGGCGAGCCGTTCACCGCCACCTCGATCGACACCAACCGCGACACCGTGGTCAACGTGACCGTGGAGCCGGCCACCGAGCAGGAGATCGAGGACACCGTCGCCGTGATGGGCGGCGAGGACTGGGCACTGTGGATCGAGGCACTGACGTCCGCCGGCGTGCTGGCCAGGGACGCCACCACCGTGGCGTACAGCTACGTGGGCACCTCGATCACCTGGCCGATCTACTGGCACGGCACGCTGGGCCGCGCCAAGCAGCATCTGGACAGCACCGCCGCCGCCTTGCGCGAGCGCCATGCGGGGCTGAAAGCCTACGTCGGCGTGATGAAATCGGTGGTGACCCAGGCCAGCGCGGCGATCCCGGTGATCCCGCTGTACGTGTCGATGGTGTTCAAGATCATGAAGGCCAAGGGCCTGCACGAAGGCACCATCGAGCAGATCAACCGCCTGTTCCGCGACTTCCTCTATCGCGCCGACGGCGCTCCGCCGCCGCTCGACGACGAGCACCGCCTGCGCCTGGACGACTGGGAACTGCGCGAGGACGTGCAGTCCGAGTGCAAGGCACTGTGGCCGACGGTGACCACCGAAAACCTCAACCAGCTCACCGACTACGCCGGCTACCGCCACGACTTCCTCAAGCTGTTCGGCTTCGACCGCAGCGACGTGGACTACACCCAGGACGTGGCGTCGGACGTGCGCTTCGATTGCGTGGAGATGTGAGCGGCGTTTTCGAGTGATGCGCATGCGGGCGCCTTCGGGCGCCCGTTTTGTTTGGGGGCGAGAGAAAGTCACTGGATGACCGGCTTCGCCGTTGAAAAGCGCTTCCGGCTTTCGCCGGGATGACGGAGAGGGAAAGTGGAGGTCGCCAAGGAAGGTGCGAGCGAGCACCGAGCTCTCAGCTCGTCATCCCGGCGAAAGCCGGCATCCAGCGTCTTCAATCCACACGCACCAAGTCAGCCAAATCAAGCCACGGCCCGATCGACCAATGCCCCCGTGCCTGTCCCGACGGCGAAGGCAGCACGAACACCCGCGTGGTGCCGATGCGCTCCGGCTGCACCCCGTAGCCTGAAATCGCCCGCCCCAACGCCGCCTTGGCGCCGTGCTTGCTGGTGAAGGCCAGCCAGCGCGGGGCGGAGCGTTCGATCTTCGCCACCAGCGCCGGCACGTCGAACGCATCGCGCGGCAGCTCGCTGTCGTTGCCGCTGTGGAACTTGGCCAGGTCGGTGAAGCCGATACCCAGCGTAGGCAGCTGCGCGAACTCGTGCGGCGCATACAGCCGCGGCGTTAGTGCCACCTCGGCCAGCGCGCGCCAGAACAGGTTGCCCGGATGCGCGTAATACGCGCCCTCCCGCGCCGAGCGCGTGCCGGCCGCGGTGCCGCAGAACACCAGCGCCAGGCCACCCTGCAGCATGTCCGGGAGGACGTGACTGTCAGAGCGCGGCGTCATCGAGCAGGAAGTCGGTGAACTGGAAGCGCCCGTCGCGCAGCACCGACTCGCCCTTGCGCAGATGCAGCGGCGTGCGGAACAGCGGCCCGCCGAAACTCAGTGTGTGGAACTCGCCGCGCTCGCCGCACGGGTCCACCCCGACCGGCAGGGCATCGAGCAGGGCGCCGTCGAACGCGCGGCCGCAGAACGACGCATCGAGCTGCTGCGTGTCCACGCAGCACAGCACGGCGCGATGGCCTTCGGCCACGAAGCGGCGCGACAGCGCGGCGGTGTCCTCGCCCCAGATCGGAAACACCGCCCGCCACTCGGCCTTGCCCAGCTGGCGCACGCGGTAATCGCGCACGTCCTGCAGGAACAGGTCGCCGAACGCGCAGTGCCGCACGCCCGGCCAGCGCATGCGCGCCTCGGCCAGCGCATTGGCGTGGGCCTGCTCGTAGGCGTCGTTGGAGCCGGGCCAGTCCATTTCGGCCACCACCAGCGGCAGGCCGAGCGAGGCCGCCTGCGCCTCGAGGATGTCGTGGCGCACGCCGTGCATGGCGATGCGGCCGTAGGTGCGGTTGACCGTGGTGAGCAGGGCGACCACCTGCCAGTGCGGATCGGCGCGCAGCCGCTGCAAGGCCATCAGGCAGTCCTTGCCGCCACTCCAGGCGAGCAGGATCGGTGTCGGAGTCATCCGCTCACTTTACGCGATCACCGTGCCCACACGGCGTGGACACGCGCGCTGCCACGCTGGGGGCATGACGGATTTCCTGCCCGACCTGTGGACCCGCTCGGCCGCCTTCCGGCTCGGCGCGAGCGCCGCCGTGGCCCTGTTGCTGGCGATCGCGCTGCATCGGGCGATCCGCGCGCTGCTGTGGCGGCTGAGCGCCGGGCATCCGATGGCCCGCGACATGCTGCGCTACGCCCGCGCGCCGATGGGCTGGCTGGTGCCGCTGGTGGCGCTCGCCGTGGTGTTGCATGCGCGCCCCGAGTCGGCGCTGCTGGCCCCGGTATCGCTGCTCTCGCACGTGCTGGTGGTGGCGCTGATCGGCGTGGCGAGCTGGCTGGGCGTGCGTTGCGTGCAGGCGGCCGAGGCGTTCTTCGCCCGTCGGTTCCCGTTGGACATGGCTGACAACCTGCGCGCCCGCCGCGTGCTGACCCAGGTGCGCGTACTCGGCCGCACCGCCAGCGTGCTGATCGTGCTGCTTGGCCTGGCCGCCGCGCTGATGACGCTGCCGCAGGTGCGCCAGATCGGCGCCAGCCTGCTCGCCTCCGCCGGGCTGGCCGGGCTGGCGCTGGGACTGGCCGCCAAGCCGGTGCTGAGCAACCTGATCGCCGGTGTGCAGATCGCGCTGACCCAGCCGATCCGGCTGGACGACGTGGTGATCATCGAGGAGGAGTGGGGCCGGATCGAGGAGATCACCGGCACCTACGTGGTGGTGCACATCTGGGACGAGCGGCGGCTGGTGGTGCCGCTGAACTGGTTCATCGAGCACCCGTTCCAGAACTGGACGCGCGCCAGCGCGCAGATCGTCGGCACCGTGTTCCTGTGGCTGGACTACGGCGTACCGATGGCCGCACTGCGCGAGGAGCTGACGCGGCTGTGCCGCGAGGCGCCCGAGTGGGACGGCCGGGTGTGCCTGCTGCAGGTGACCGATGCCAGCGAGCGCGCCATGCAACTGCGCGCGCTGGTCAGCTCGGCCGATTCTGGCCGCAACTGGGACCTGCGCTGCCGCGTGCGCGAGGGCCTGCTGGCCTTCGTGCAGGCCAATTTCCCGCAGGCCCTGCCGCGCTGGCGCGGCGAGTGTTTAGGGCCGGCCGGGACCCCGGCCGACGCGGCCCACCGGCCGGTGCGCCACCCGCCGCCGCCGCAGCGTAGCCCGCACCCGGAAGACGGCGCCGCGGGACCGTCGCCTGCGCCCGACGACGCAGGCTGAACGACGGCGGTGGCCGCGGTCACAAGCGGCCAAAGTCAAGGGCGCGCGCGCATCGACAGTGCGCCAAGCCAGCCGCTATAAAGGTCGTTCCGGGCAGGGGTAATGCGTTGAGCGAAGAGATCCTGATCAATGTGACACCGCGCGAGACCCGCGTCGGCATCGTCGAGAACGGCATGCTGCAGGAGGTGCACGTAGAACGCGCCTCCCGGCGCGGCTACGTGGGCAACATCTACAAGGGCCGGGTGCAGCGGGTGATGCCCGGCATGCAGGCGGTGTTCGTGGACATTGGGCTGGACCGCGCGGCGTTCCTGCACGCCTCGGACATCATTCGCCCGGCGATCCCCGGTGTGGAGGGCGAGACGAACGGCAACGGCAACGGCCACGCGCCCTCGATCAGCGAGCTGGTGCACGAGGGCCAGGAGATCGTGGTGCAGGTGGTGAAGGATCCGATCAGCACCAAGGGCGCGCGACTCTCCACCCACCTGTCGATACCCTCGCGCTACCTGGTGCTGCTGCCGCACGCGCGCACGCTGGGCATCTCCGCGCGCATCGAGGACGAGGCCGAGCGCCAGCGCCTGAAGGACATACTCAACCCGCTGATCGGCGAGGACGTGCCCGGCACGCCGCACCCGGGCTTCATTGTGCGCACCAATGCCGAGGGACAATCGGCCGAGGCACTGGCCTTCGACGTCGCCTACCTCGGCAAGGTGTGGCGCGTGGTGCAGGAGAACATCGCCCGGGCCAGGATGGGTGAACGCGTCTACGAGGAGTTGTCGCTGCCGCTGCGCAGCCTGCGCGATGCGCTCAACGAGACCATCGAGAAGGTGCGCGTGGATTCGCGCGAGACCTTCGAGAAGGTGGTCAAGTTCGTGCACAAGTTCATGCCCAGCCTGGACGACCGCATCGAGCACTACGACGGCGAGCGGCCGATCTTCGACCTCTACGGCGTGGAGGACGAGATCCAGCGCGCGCTGAAGAAGGAGGTGCCGCTCAAATCCGGCGGCTACCTGATCGTCGACCAGACCGAGGCGATGACCACCATCGACGTCAACACCGGCGGCTACCTCGGCACGCGCAACCTGGAAGAGACCGTCTACCGCACCAACCTGGAAGCGGCGCAGGCGGCCGCGCGCCAGCTGCGCCTGCGCAACCTGGGCGGCATTATCATCATCGACTTCATCGACATGACCGACGAGGAGCACAGGCGTCAGGTCATCCGCATGCTGGAGAAGGGCCTGGCCCGCGACCACGCCAAGACCACGGTGTATCCGATGTCGGCGCTGGGCCTGGTAGAGATGACCCGCAAGCGCACCACCGAGAGCCTGGAGCGCCAGCTGTGCGAGCCGTGCCCCGCCTGCGCGGGACGCGGCACGCTGAAGACCGCCGAGACGGTGACCTACGAGATCTTCCGCGAGATCACCCGCGCGGTGCGCCAGTTCAACGCCGCCAAGCTGCTGGTGATGGCCAGTCCGGCGGTGGTCAACCGCATCCTCGAAGAGGAGTCCGCCGCGGTGGCCGAACTGGAGGAGTTCATCTCCAAGAGCATACGCTTCCAGGCCGAAGAGCATTATTCGCAGGAACAGTTCGATGTGGTTCTGCTGTAACCCGCCCGGCGGCGCGGGCGACGTCCGGTGAGGCGCTCCTGGGCATGGCATGCACACGCGCTGGCGCGTGCGCTCGGCTGGACGGTCGGCGTGTGCCTGATCACCCTGGCGGTGATCGCCGCGCTGGCCCAGCTGCTGCTGCCGGAACTGGCGCAACACCCACAGTGGGTGGCCGCACAGCTGAGCCAGCGGCTGCAGCGACCGGTGAGCTTCGAGTCGATGCAGGGGCGCTGGACGCCGGCCGGTCCCCGCTTCGACCTGCGCGGGGTGACCATCGGCGTGGCGGACGCCGGGCAGGCGCCGCTGCACATCCCGCAGGCGGACCTCGCGCTGGACTTCGGCGGCTGGCTGCTGCCGGCGCGGCACCTGCTCAACGTGCACGCGCGCGGCCTGCAGCTTGACCTGAGTCGCGGCACCGATGGGCGCTGGACGATCCGCGGCATCGGCACGGCCGGCGGCGAGTCGTCTGCGCCGGTGTCGTTGAGCAAGCTGTCGCTGGACCTGTGGCTGGACGACCTGCACATCGACCTCGCCGACCAGCGCAGCGGCCGCCACTATAACGTGCTGGCCGAACAGCTGCGCATGAGCCTGGATGCCGGCCGCGTGCGGCTTGGTGCGCGGCTGAGCCGCCCGGGTGCCGACGGCACGATCCGCGCCGCGGGCGATTTCCGCGACGACGGCAGCCGCGGGCGCATGTGGCTGGCCGGCGACAAGCTCGACGTGAAGGCCATGCTGGGCGATGCGGTGTTGGCCGGCTATACGGCCGAACGCGGCCACGGCCGGCTGGCGGCATGGCTGGACTGGCGCGCCGGCAAGGCGGTGCGGGGCCTGCTGCAGATCGACCTCACCAACGTCTCGCTGCTGGGTCCGGGTGGCAATCGGGCCGAGGTGGCGGCGATCCATGGCATCACCGAGATCCGCCAGACCGCCGACGGCTACCGGTTGGCCTGGGCCGGCGCCGACGGCAGTGCACTGGTGGCCGTGCTGCACCGACCTTCCACCGACGCGTTGCGGTTCGGTGTGGCCGCCCGCCACCTTCAACTGGCGCCGCTGGCGCCGTGGCTGGCGCTCAAGCCGGACCTGTCACCGGCGCTCGCGCAGTGGCTGGGTGCGGGCCAGCCACACGGCGAGATCGCCCGCGCCGACCTGCAGTGGCAGCGCGGCTCCGGCCTGTTGCGGCTGCAGGCGCAGCTCAAGGGCGTGGGCATTGATCCGGTCGGCCGTCTGCCGGGCATTGACCGGCTCGACGGCACGCTGCGCGGCGACGCGCAGGCGGTCACCCTGGAAATGCCCGCGCAGGCCACCGTGCTGCGGTTTCCGCACGCGTTCGCGCAGCCGTTCGCGCTGTCGCAGTTCGGCGGCACGGTGGCCGCGTGGCAGGACGGGGACGGCACCCACCTGGGCGCGGACGCACTGGATTTCACCGGTGCCGGTTTCGCCGGCCAGGCGCGCGGCGAGGTGCTGCTGCCGGCCGGCGGCGGTGCGCCGTTTCTGGACCTCTACGCCCACGTCGACCAAGCCGACATCGCGGCCGCGAAGTTGTTCTGGCCGCTGACGATGTCACCCAAGGCGGTGGCGTGGCTGAACCGCGCCCTGGTCGCCGGCCATATCGACGGCGGCGACGCGCTGGTGCGCGGCAGCCTGGCCGACTGGCCGTTCCGCCACGACGAGGGGCGCTTCGAGGCGCAGGCGCGCATCAGCGACCTCACGCTGGATTACGGCGAAAACTGGCCGCGTGCCGAGCATCTCGCCGTGGTGGCCAATTTCATCGACAACGGCATGCTGGTGCAGGCCACCGGCGGCGAGGCGCTGGACGTGAAACTCGACCACGCAGTGGCACTGATTCCCGAGTTCGGCGACGCCCTGCTCGACCTCAACGCCAGCGGCAGCGGCAGCGGCGGCAGCCTGATGGACTTCGTCAGCGACAGCCCGATCGCCGCGCGCGAGGCCGCCACGCTGGCCAAGCTCAAGCTCGGCGGCAAGGGCGATTTCGATTTCCACCTGCAACTGCCGCTCAAGCCCGGCGCGAAGCTGCAGCTCAACGGCACCGCGCAGCTCACCGATGCCGACCTTAGCGCGCCGGCGTGGAAGCTCAGGCTGGACAAGCTCAACGGCCCGCTGCAGTTCGACGCGCACGGGCTCACCGCCGGTCCGCTCGAGACGGTTTTTCGCGGCCAGCCGTCCAGCCTGCAGATGCGCCTGGCCGGCGCCACCGGCGATCCCAACGTGATGTTGTCGGCCAGCCTCGACGGGCGCTACAGCCTGGCCGAACTGGCGCAGGACCAGCCGGCGCTCGCCTGGCTGGGCGACGCCTCGGCGGGGCGCAGCAGCATGCGCATCGGCTTCGACATCACCCGTGATGCGCCCGATGCGCCGTGGCAGCAGACGCTCAGCGTCGACTCCACCCTGCAGGGCATCGCGCTCAAGCTGCCCGCGCCACTGGACAAGCCGGCGTCCAGCGCCGAGCAACTGCACGTGAGCCTGCCGCTGCCTACCGCGGCGGCGGATCTGCGCGTCTCGCTGGGCGACATCCTGCGTGCGCGCTTGCGCCTGCCCGGCGCCGCTGGCGAACCGCTCGGCGGCACGCTGGTGCTGGGCGACCGGATGCCCGACGCCGTGCCCGCGCAGGGCCTGCGCGTGCGCGGCCACGGCGATCGCCTGGACGTCAGCGGCTGGATCCAGCACGTGGTCGCCGGCAGCAGCGGTGCTGGCGCACCCACGCTGGAGAGCATCGACCTGAGCGCCGATCACGCCACGCTGTTCGGCAGCGATTTCCCCGGCCTGCGGCTGCAGGTACAGCCGCAGGCCGGCGAGCTTTCCATCGATGCCGACGGCGCCACGCTGGCCGGCCATTTCCAGGTGCCCACCGTCGACCTGGACAAGCGTGGCATCACCGCGCAGCTCAAGCGCCTGTACTGGCCCAAGACCGAGTCGACCAGAGGCACCAGCGCGGACACCGGCCCCAGCCCCGAGCAGGCCGCGCGCACCGGCGTGCGGCCATCCGGCCTGCCGCCGCTGCACCTGCTGGTGGACGACCTGCGCCTGGGCGACGCCCGCCTCGGCCAGGCGCGGCTGGAGAGCTGGCCCACCGCCAACGGCATGCACATCGATCAGCTGCGCGCGCTGTCCGGCAGCGTGCAGATCACCGCGGCCGGCGACTGGAACGGCACGCCGGAAGACAGCCGCACCCATCTCAACATCGACTTTGCCGCCAAGGACATTGGCAAGATGCTCGGCGCGCTCGGCTTCGACGGCTTGTTCGACGATGGCAAGACCCGCGCCCACCTCGACGGCAGCTGGCCGGGCGGACCCTCGGCGATCACCCTGGCCAACCTCAACGGCAAGCTCGACGTGCACGTGACCGACGGGCGCATTCCCGAGGCGACCTCGCCGGGCGTGGGCCGCCTGCTCGGCCTGGTCTCGCTGGCCGAGCTGCCGCGCCGGCTCACGCTGGATTTCGGCGACGTGTTCGGCAAGGGGCTGGCGTTCGACACCATCGACGGCAGCTTCGAGTTCGCCGACGGCAACGCCACCACCCGCAACCTCAAGATCAGCGGCCCATCCGCGGAGATCACCGTCAGCGGACGCACCGGCATGCGTGCCCGCGATTACGACCAGCAGCTGTACGTGGTGCCGCACGTGGGCAACAGCCTGCCGGTGGTGGGTGCGGTGGTCGGCGGCCCGGTCGGCGCGGCGGCCGGGCTGGCGGTGCAGGGTCTGCTCGGCAAGGGACTCAACAAGGCCGCCAGCGCGCGTTACGCGATCACTGGCAGCTGGGACAAGCCGATCATCACGCTGGTGGAGAAAAAGGGCGTGCCGAGGCCGGCTCCAGCTCCAGCCGCCAGCGCACCGGCGCCTGCTGCCCCGGCCTCCGCCGGCAGCAGCGGCGCGCCAGCCCGCTGAATCGCCCGCGACGTCGCCACGCTTGCGTTGAAAGCCCACGCTCAGGCCTTATCTCGTCTGTTTCCCCCCGACGATGTGCCCATGCCCTCTCTTCTCGACCAAGTCCAGCAGCGCCTGCTCATGCCCGGCGGCCTCGCCACCGGCGATCTGGATCGCGTGTTCACCCAGCTGATGGCGCCGTCGATCGACGCCGCGGACCTGTATTTCCAGCACTCGCGCAGCGAGTCGTGGACGCTGGAGGAGGGCATCGTCAAGGACGGCAGCCACTCTATCGAGCAGGGCGTGGGCGTGCGCGCGATCAGCGGCGAGAAGACCGGCTTCGCCTATTCCGACGAGATCGTGCTGCCGCAGCTGCTGGAAGCCTCCCGGGCCGCGCGCGCCATCGCGCAGGACGGCCGCGGCGCCGGCAAGCCGCTGGCGCTGGGCAACGCGCGCGCGCTGTATCCGGCGATCGACCCGGTCGAGAGCCTGCCCAATCCGGACAAGATCGCGCTGCTGCGCGAAGTGGACGCCTACGCGCGCTCGCGCGACCCGCGCATCACCCAGGTGATCGTCAGCCTCGCCGCCACACTGGACACCATCCTCATCGCCGCCTCCGACGGCACGCTGGCCGCCGATGTGCGCCCGCTGGTACGCATCAACGTGCAGGTGATCGCCGAGGCCAACGGCCGCCGCGAGCAGGGCTATGCCGGCGGCGGCGGCCGCTACAGCTACGGCGAGCTGATCGCCAACGGCCGCGCGCTCGGCTTTGCCGACGAGGCGGTGCGCCAGGCGTTGGTGAACCTGGAGTCGATCGACGCCCCGGCCGGCCAGATGACCGTGGTGCTCGGCCCGGGCTGGCCCGGCGTGCTGCTGCACGAGGCGATCGGCCACGGCCTGGAGGGCGACTTCAACCGCAAGGGCAGCTCCGCCTTCGCCGGCCGCATCGGCCAGCGCGTCGCGGCCAGGGGCGTCACCGTGGTCGACGACGGCACGCTGCCGGGCCGCCGCGGCTCGCTCAGCATCGACGACGAGGGCACGTCGACCGAATGCACCACGCTGATCGAGGACGGCATCCTGGTCGGCTACATGCAGGACAAGCTCAACGCCCGCCTGATGGGCATGCAGCCCACCGGCAACGGCCGCCGCGAATCGTTCACCCAGCTGCCGATGCCGCGCATGACCAACACCTACATGCGCGGCGGCAGCATGGACCCGGCCGAGATCATCCGCTCGGTGAAGAAGGGCCTGTACGCGCCCAACTTCGGCGGCGGCCAGGTGGACATCACCAACGGCAAGTTCACCTTCTCCGCCAGCGAGGCCTACCTGATCGAGGACGGCAGGATCACCGCGCCGGTGAAGGGCGCCACCCTGATCGGTTCCGGCCCCGAGGTGCTGCACCGCGTCTCGATGATCGGCAACGACATGGCGCTGGACGAGGGCGTGGGCGTGTGCGGCAAGGATGGCCAGAGCGTGCCGGTGGGCGTGGGCCAGCCGACCCTGCGCATCGATGCGATGACGGTGGGCGGCACGGCGTCCTGATCGCCGCGTGACGGCAGGCAGGCGCACGCGGTCATGGCACCGGCAAAGTCGCACGGCCGGGTCCTTCGACTGCCAAGCTCCCCAAGGCCGTGGCCATCCCTGGTCACTTCCCGCGTGCGCTTCGCCCGGGACGAACGGGCCGGATGGTTCATGGGGCCGATCCACAGGCGATGCGGATAAGGGCCGCTTGCGCCGCGTACTGCCGCGCAGAAGCGACTGCGCCATCCGCAGCACTCAGCCACAGCAGGCGCCGCCGTCGTGCTGGATCGGCGGACAGGGCACGCCGCCGCCGAGAGCAGGCTGCCCGCAAAACCGGCCTTGTCGGCCCAACGATGGAGCTGGGGCATCGCATGTTTCCTCGTTTGCAGTGCATCACGGGCGCTGGCGGCGCCGACTGGGATGCCGCGCATGCCTGTGCCTCATCGGCGAGCGTGGCGCAGGGTGGGTCGGGAGACTACGGTAAGTCCGTAGTCAGGCACGGAGTCAGGATGGAGCAGGCCCCGGCTGGCCTGCTGCAGGCGTGCGATCGCCATGCTGGCGACCTGCATTGCCCGCCGATCGAAGCTCTGCACGCGGACGCGCAGGTGCCCTGAATCACCGTGGCGGCCTCGCTCCGGATGCAGGTGCCACCCGCCGTGCTCCCTCTCCCCGCCGGGGAAAGGGAGTCAGTTTGCGGCGATGTGCATGGATGCAAGCACTGCCTGCCGTGCTCCCTCTCCCCCCGAGGGAAAGGGAGTCGGTGTGCGGCGTCGAGGATGGGGCCGTGCCGCCCCGGAAGCCCGCGCCGCTCAGGCTTGTGTGTTATCCGCTGCGTCGGTGGAGGCCTCGTGCGCAGCCTCGGATTCCAGCTCCTTCAGCAGCTGGAAGATCTCGCGATAGGCGCGCGGCGGCTTGTTCGGCGTGGCCTTCTCGGCGCGCGCCTGGCGGATCAGCGAGCGCAGGTGCTGGCGGTCGAGGTCGCTCTGGCGGGCGATGAGCTCGGCCAGCGCGTCGTCGGAGGTTTCTTCGGCGATGAGGCGCTCGCGCAGCGCCTCCATGCGATGCATGGCGGCGGTCTCCTGGCGCAGCTTGTCGCGGTTCACGCCGAGCGCGGCACGGGCGGCGGCGAAGGCCTCGTCGTCGTAGCGACGCATCACCTTGGCGAGGAAGCCGAGCTGGCGCTTGCGCGCGATGTGCGCGGTGATCCGGCGCACGTTGGCGATCTCGTTGCGCACGTCGTCGGGCAGCTCGATCCGGGCGAGCCTGGCCGGCTGCATTTCCACCAGCTGGGTGGCGAAGGCGAGCACGGCCAGCGCGTCGCGACGCTGCCGGGTGCGGCTGGGACCGTATTCGGTGTCGTCCAGCTCGTGCTGGTTACGGCTGCGGCTGGGGCTCACGAGGGGGTTCCGGTGGATGGATGGGCAAGGGTGTCGTCGCTGTCGGCCTGCTCCAGCGCAAAGCGCGGGATCGGCTCGCCCTCCAGCTCCACCGTTTCGCAGAACATGGCCGCCGGGCGCACCCACAGGCCGTGCTCGCCGTACAGCGCCTGGTACACCACCAGCGGTTCCATGGTCTCGCTGTGGTGCGCGGTGCCCAGCACGCGGTAGCGCTGACCCTTGTAGTGGCGATAGATGCCGGCGGCAGGTTGCATGGGACTCTCCGCAGCGGCCAGACTGGCGCGCTCTTTTCAACCGGTCCGTGCGACCCCATCTGTGGGGGTTCGGACGGCGAGGGTCGTCCATTCTACCCGCCCCCTTGCAGGAATCCCACGTGAGCGAGATCGCCCTCCAGCCCGACCGCAGCGCCGAAGAACTGGACCGCCTGGCCAGCCTGGCCGAGGACGTGATCCACCGCGCCCGCGCCGCCGGCGCCAGCCAGGCCGAGGTGGCCGCCAGCATCGACACCGGGCTCAACGTGAACGTGCGCCTGGGCGAGGTGGAGACGGTGGAGCACACGCGCGACCGCGGCTTCGGCCTCACCGTGTACTTCGGCCAGCGCAAGGGCTCGGCCAGCACGGCGGACCTGAGCCCCGATTCGATCCAGGCCACCCTCGACCAGGCCTGCGCGATCGCCCGCTACACCGAGGAAGACCCGGCCGCCGGCCTCGCCGACGCGGCGCTGATGGCTACCGACTTTCCCGATCTGGACCTGTGGCATCCGTGGGCGATCGACACCGCCGGCGCCATCGCGCTGGGCCAGCGCATCGAGGACACCGGCCGCGCGCATGCGGGCATCGACAACTCCGACGGCGCCGGCGTGCAGATGGGCGAGAGCCTGTCGGTGTACGCCAACTCGCACGGCTTCGTCGGCCGCGAGCGCGGCACGCGGCATTCGATCTCGCTGTCGCTGATCGCCGGCGACGAGGCCGGCATGCAGCGCGACTACTGGTACGACAGCGTGCGCGACGCGGCGAAGTTCATGGACGCAAAGGCGCTGGGCGACAAGGCCGCCGAGCGCACGCTGGCGCGGCTGGGCGCGCGCAGCCTGTCGACGCGGCAGTGCCCGGTGCTGTTCGCGCCGGAGCTGGCGCGCGGGCTGATCGGCCATCTGGTGGGCGCGGTGAGCGGCGGCGCGCTGTATCGCCGCGCCAGCTTCCTGCTCGACCACGTGGGCCAGCCGGTGATGCCGGCGTGGATGCAGATCGTCGAGCGGCCGCACCTGCGCGGCGGCCAGGCGTCCGGTGCGTTCGACGCCGAGGGCGTGGCGACCCGCGACAGCGCACTGGTGGAAGGCGGCGTGCTGGCGCGCTATGTGCTCGGCAGCTATTCCGCGCGCAAGCTCGGCCTGGTCACCACGGCCAACGCGGGCGGCATCCACAACCTCATCGTCGACGCCGGCAGCGTCGACGGCGAGCGCAGCGACTTCGTCGGCATGCTCGCGCGCCTGGGCACCGGCCTGCTGGTCACCGAGGGGATGGGGCAGGGCGTGAGCACCACCACCGGCGACTACTCGCGCGGCGCGGCGGGCTTCTGGGTGGAGAACGGGCAGATCGCCTACCCGGTGGAGGGGATCACCATCGCCGCCAACCTGCGCGACATGTTCCGCGGAATCCGGGCGGTGGGCACCGACGTGGACTCACGCTCGCACATCCTCACCGGATCGATCCTGCTCGATCGCATGACGGTGGCCGGCGAATAGGCCATCCGCCCCCTGCGCAAGAGCCTGCGCCCGCGGTAGCATCTGCGGCAAATCGCCACGCCGTGGCGGTCTGCCACCACTGCCGAGGGTTTGGCCATGAGTGTTTCTCCCGATGACGTCGTTCCCCCGCCGCCGCCGCACGGCGAAGCACCGAGCGCCGGTACACCGACCGCCGAAGAGCGCTAGTGGGCGATGTTCGCCCACCTGTCCGCGCTGCTTGGGCTGATTACCGCTGGCTGGGCCTGCTTTCTGGGGCCGCTGGTGATCTGGCTGGTGAAGAAGGACACCATGCCTTTCGTCGCCGATCAAGCGAAGGAGGCCCTGAACTTCAACATCACCGTGATGATCGCCGGTGCGATCTGCTGGATCCTGGTGTTCGTGCTGATCGGCTTGGTGCTGCTGTGGGCGCTGGCCATCGTGTGGATCGTGCTCATCGTCATGGCGGCGATCAAGGCGAATGAGGGCGTGACCTACCGCTACCCGTTCGCGCTGCGTCTGATCAAGTGACCCCCGCTGCAAGGCAGCGGCGTGAGAGAACCTGCCAGAATCCACGGTGCGGTGTGTGGGGACACCAGCGAACGGGGTCCGCACACCGGTCAGGGGCCAGCGCCACCGGGACTGGCCGACATATCGGAAAAGGGGAGACAGAGATGGGATTTTTCGACTGGTACGTGTCGTGCATCAAGGATCACTACGTCGATTTCGAAGGCCGCGCAAGACGCCAGGAGTACTGGATGTTTACCCTGGTGAACATCCTTGCCGCCATCGTGGTGGGCGTCATCGGGGTGATCATCCATCTGCGGATGCTGGGTTCGTTGTATTCGCTGGCGGTGCTGTTGCCGGGCATCGCCGTGACGGTGCGCCGACTGCATGACACCGATCGATCGGGCTGGTGGATCCTGATCAGCCTGATCCCGCTGATCGGCGCGATCTGGCTGCTGGTGCTGATGGTGCTCGAGGGTACCCAGGGCTCCAACCAGTACGGTCCGGATCCCAAGCAGGCAGGCTGAGCCGAAGGGCTTCGCAGCGGTGGAAAGGGCGGCGCAAGCCGCCCTTTTCAGTGCTGGCGACCGGCCGCGTAGCGCGCAAGTTCGATCAGCAGCTCGCTACGCGACTCCAGCATGGAGATGGCGGCGAGCGCCTCGTCGGTGAGCTGGACCAGCCGGGCGCGCGAGGCGTCCAGGCCCAGGATCGATGGGAAGGTGGGCTTGTCGGCGGCGGCGTCCTTGCCGGCGGTCTTGCCGATCACCGCCGATTCGCCCTCGACGTCGAGGATGTCGTCGCGCACCTGGAAGGCCAGGCCGACGGCGTGGGCGTAATGGTCCAGCGCATCCACAGTCGCGGTGTCCGCGCCGGCGGTCATCGCGCCGAGCTGCACCGAGGCGCGGATCAGCGCGCCGGTCTTGCAGGCGTGCATGTGCTCCAGCTCGTTCAGCGACAGGCTGCGGCCCACCGCGGCCAGATCCAGCGCCTGGCCGCCGGCCATGCCCTCGGCGCCGCAGGCGCGGCCGAGTGCGCGCTGCATCGCCATGCCGGTGGCCGGCTCCACCGGCGCCTGCGCCAGCAGTTCGAAGGCCAGCGCCTGCAGCGCGTCGCCGGCCAGGATCGCCATCGCCTCGCCGAATGCGATGTGGCAGGTGGGGCGGCCGCGGCGCAGGGCGTCGTCGTCCATCGCCGGCAGGTCGTCGTGCACCAGCGAGTAGGCGTGGATCAGTTCCACCGCGCAGGCGGGCATGTCGAGCGCGGCGTCGTTGCGGCCCAATGCGTGGCCGGTCGCGTAGACCAGCAGCGGGCGCAGCCGCTTGCCGCCGCCGAGCACCGCGTAGCGCATGGCGCGGTGCAGGTCGGTGGGCGGGACGTTGGCGGCGGGCAGGGCGGCAGCGAGGGCGCGGTCGGCACGGTCGATCAGCGCCTGCAGCGCGGAGCCAAGCTCAGAGTTCGGGTTCAAACGGTTCGGCGCTCTCGGGGGCGTCGGGATCGAGCAGCAGGCGCACGCGCAGGTCGGCCTTTTCCAGCGCCTGCTGGCAGTGGCGGTACAGGCCGATGCCGCGCTCGAAGGAGGCCAGCGAATCGTCCAGGCTCAGCTCGCCGCCCTCCATCTTCGCCACCAGCTGCTCGAGCTCGTCGAGCGAATGCTCGAAGTCGGCGGCTGGCGCGGTATCGACAGGGGCGGGAACGGTCTTGGCCATGGCCGGGAACGCTAACGCAGCGGGGGCGCTGAAGCAATGGAAAGCGGCTAGAGCGAGGAGTGAGGAGTGAGAGAGAGCAGCTGCCGCCGCGCGCATCGCTCGTGCTTTCTCTCACTCCTCACTCCTCACTCCTCGCCCCGGTTGCCAGCGCAGCCGCTCGCCCGGTGCGCCCAACAACGCCACGCCGCGATCGCTGAGCCAGCGGTCGGCGACGGCGATCAGGGTGTCGTCCTCGTAGAGCAACGGGCAGGCCGGGCGCAGCCACGGCGGCATGGCGCCGGTCTGGAACAGGTCGCGCAGTTCGCGGGTGTGGCGGTCGCCGGCCGGGCGCAGGCGTTCGCCGCCGCGGCGCAGGCGCACGGTGAGCGGGGCGGCCAGCGTGCCGTCGAGGGTGAGCGTGCCGCCGTCGGGCAGGGCCAGTGTGCCGCCGTGCCAGGTGGCCTGCCAGTCGAGCGGCAGCGAGGGCGCGGGCGTCGGCACGGCCCAGAGCCGGCCGCGCCAGACGTGCAGGGCGACGCCGGGCCAGCGGATGCACGGTACCCGGCCCTCGCGGGCGTCGAGCTGGCGCAGGATCTGCGCGCGCTGGGCACCGGTGGGCGCGCGCAGGCCGCGGCCGTGCAGCCAGTGGTCAAGCAATGGCTCGCGCAGGCCGGGGGCCAGCGCGCGCCAGACCGCGGCGTCGAGGCTGCCGCTGGCCGGATCGTGCAGGGCGTCGAACGCCGGTTGCCACTGCGCGCGCAGCGCGTCGGCAGCGTCGCGGCACAGCGCGGCGCTGCGGATGATCGAATCGGCCGCGTGCGGCCAGTGCGTGGCCAGCCGCGGCAGCACCTCGTGGCGCAGGGCGTGCCGGGCCAGGCGCGGGTCGGCGTTGGCCGGGTCGTCCAGGCAGGCCAGCGCGTGCGTGCGCACGTGGTCGAGCAGGGCGGCGCGCGGCAGCGCCAGCAGCGGTCGCCACAGCGTGCCGGCGCCGAGCGGCCGCTGCTCGCGCATGCCGCCCAGACCCTCCGGGCCGGCGCCGCGCAGCAGCTTCAGCAGCACGGTTTCGACCTGGTCGTCGCGATGGTGCGCGGTGAGCAGCCACTCGCCCGGGTGCAGCGCGGCGGCGAGGGCGTCGTAGCGCGCGCGGCGCGCCGAGCCCTCGATGCCGAGCCCGGCATCGAGGTCGACGCGCACCCGCAGCACCTCGCATGGCACGTCCCACTGCCGGCAGCACGCCTGCGCGTGCTCGGCCCAGCGGCCGCTGTCCGCATGCAGGCCGTGGTCCACGTGCAGTGCCCGCAGCGGCCGCTCGCGCGGGCGACCTGCCAGCGCGTGCAGCAGGGCGGTGGAGTCGGGGCCGCCGCTGAATGCCACGCACAGCGCGGGCGGCCGCGCGTCGGCCAGGTGCGCGGTCAGGTGGTCGTCGAGCGTGGCGTGCACGGGCGTGGGGCGCTGCGGTGTGAGGTTACTTGCGCCGCTTGTCGCGTACGTACAGCGTGCGGGTCGCGCCGTCGCCGCGCGGGTCGATCTCGAACAGCCCGATCGCGTCGACCAGCTCGCTGAGCTTGCGGTAGCCGTAGTTGCGCGGGTCGAACTCCGGCGCCTGCTTGGCCACGCTGGAACCGATCGCGCCCAGGTGCGCCCAGCCGCTGTCGTCGGAGACCGCATCGATGGCGTTGCGCAGCAGCCCGACCAGCCGTGCGTCGCCCTTGAGCTGGGCCTGCGACAGCCGCTTGGCCGGGGTCTCGTCCTCCGGCTTCTCCACCAGCAGCTCGGTGTAGATGAACTTGTCGCAGGCGGCGACGAAGGGCTCGGGCGTCTTCTTCTCGCCGAAGCCGTAGACGGTGAGCCCGGACTCGCGGATGCGCGCGGCCAGCCGGGTGAAGTCGCTGTCGCTGGAGACGATGCAGAAGCCGTCGAAGCGCCCGGTGTAGAGCAGGTCCATCGCGTCGATGATCATCGCCGAGTCGGTGGCGTTCTTGCCGCGGGTGTAGCCGAACTGCTGGATCGGCTGGATCGAGTAGGTGAGCAGGGTCTCCTTCCAGCCCTTCAGGTGCGAACCGGTCCAGTCGCCGTAGATGCGCTTGGCGTGGGCGGTGCCGTACTTGGCGATCTCGGCCAGCAGGCCCTCGACGATGGACGGCTGGGCGTTGTCGGCGTCGATCAGGACGGCGAGGCGGGCGGAACTGGGGGTGGCCATGGCGGTGGGTTCCTTGTGCGAGGCGGTCTGCATCATCGCAGAGCCGGCGGTCAGTACGGCACGCCGGCCTTGGTCAGCTCGGCGCGCAGGGCGTCCAGTCCGAGCCAGCCGCTCCAGCGTGCCACCTCGCGGCCGTGGCGGAACACGTAGTAGGTCGGCATGGCCCAGGACTCGAGCATCGACCACTCGCGGTCACGCCACGCAATGTGGATCGGCTGGCCGGGGAACGCGTGGTTCCACGCCGCGGCATCGTCCGGCGGCGTGGCGTCCGCGGCCAGCCACACGGCGTGCTGGTGGAACAGCGCGTCGAGCCGCGGATCGGCCGCGATGGCGCGGACGGCGTCTTCGGAAAAGTGGCAGGCCGCGACCACCACGATGCGCAGCGGCGCGTCGAGGTCGATGCTCTCGCGCGTCATGTGCCGGCCGTCGGCCGAGACGGTCAGCGCGGTCGGTTCAGTCGGAGCAGCCGGCGGATTCTCCAGTGCAGGCAGCACGCTCACCGCCATACCCGGATGGGCCTGCGCGAGTCGCTGCGCGGCGTCGAAATGGCGCGTGGTGACACGCGCACGATACAGCGGCAGGAAGTCCGCGTCGCCGACCATGCCACGCGATTGCATGACCTCCAGCACGCGGGCGAGGTCGTCGGCGGCGCGACCGTCGGGATCGGCCTCCAGCGCGACACGTGCCGCGCGGGCCAGCAGGCGCAGATCCGGGGCGCTGGCGCGTTCCAGCGCCGCAGGCGCGAGATCGCCGGCGAACAGCCGCGTGTAGTCGGCGGCAATGGCGGCGTGGCTGGCCGCGTCCGGACCGGGACGATCGGCCAGCACCAGCGTGTCGTAGCGCTGTTCGATGGCGCTCTCCGGACAGCGCGCGACCGCGCAACCGCGACGCGCCGCATCGGCGCGGCGTTCGGCCTGGCGTCGAGCGTAGGACGCCGGCGGCAGGCCCAGGCCATCGCCGTAGGCCTGGGCGCCAAACAGCGCCAGCACCGCCTCGGTCTGGGCGTGGGTCAGCGTCTGGTCGAGGTCATCGGTGGCGAAACCGCCGAGGCCGCGGTCGCCGAAGCGCAGGCTCGCCAGGAAGCGCTTGCGTGCGCCCGGCGAGAGCGCGCCCAGCGGCGAACGTTCGATCGGCGTGTCGCGCAGGTAACGGGCCAGCGCTTCGGGCGTGGTGATCGGCGGCGTGTCGGCAGCGCTGGCGATGGGCGCAAGCAGCGCCAGCGCTGCGGCAAAAGCGATGCGAAGCATGGCGGTCCTCATCGTGGGGCGAATTTTTCTCAGCCTCTCAGCCCTCGGCGTAGGCGCCGTAGCCGCGCAGGCGCTGGTAGCGCTGGGTCAGCAGGTCGCCGACGTCCATTGCCTGGAGCCGGTCCAGCTCGTTGAGCAGCACCGCCTTGAGGCGGATCGCCATCGAATGCGGATTGCGGTGCGCGCCGCCCAGCGGCTCGCGCACCACCTTGTCGATCAGGCCCAGTTCGAGCAGGCGCGGGGCGGTGACGCCCATCGCGTCGGCGGCGTCGCGCACCTTGTCCTGACTCTTCCACAGGATCGAGGCGCAGCCCTCGGGCGAGATCACCGAGTAGATCGAGTACTGCAGCATGATGGTGCGGTCGCCCACGCCGATCGCCAGCGCGCCGCCGGAGCCGCCCTCACCGATCACCGTGCAGATCACCGGCACCTTCAATTGGGCCATCTCCAGCAGGTTGCGGGCGATCGCCTCGCTCTGGCCGCGCTCCTCGGCGCCCACGCCGGGGTAGGCGCCGGGGGTGTCGATGAAGGTGAGCACGGGCAGGCCGAAGCGCTCGGCCAGCTTCATCAGGCGCAGCGCCTTGCGGTAACCCTCCGGGCGCGGCATGCCGAAGTTGCGGCGCACCTTGCCCTTGGTGTCGCGCGCCTTCTGGTGCCCGATGATCATCACCGGGCGGCCGTTGATGCGGCCCAGGCCGCCCACGATGGCGGCGTCGTCGGCGAACGCGCGGTCGCCGGCCAGCTCGTGGAATTCTTCGCAGATCGCGCCGATGTAGTCGAGCGTGTACGGGCGGCCGGGGTGGCGTGAGAGCTGGGTGATCTGCCAGGAATTGAGGTTGCGGAAGATCTCGGCGGTCTTGACCTTGAGCTTCTCGCGCAGGCGGCGTACCTCATCGTCGATATTGAACGCCTGGCCGTCGCTGGCGTGGCGAAGCTCGTCGATTTTCGCTTCCAGTTCGGCGATGGGTTGTTCGAAATCGAGGAAGTTCGGGTTCATTCGGTGAGGTTCAGGACAGTAAGCGGGTCAGTATAGCGGGGCGCGGAAAAACGCGAGAACGCCGCCGTATGTAGGAGCGCACCCTGTGCGCGAATGCTTCTGGCTTTGATGTCGATCAGGAGCAAAAGCATTCGCGCACAGGGTGCGCTCCTACTCCTGGCTTTTGACGATGCGCAGGCGTGCGGCTTCCACACCGGGCAGGGCGCGCACGGCGCGCAGTAGGTCGGGGATGGCTTCCACCCGCCAGGCGTCGCCCAGTTCCAGATCGGCCTGGGCGTCGCGGTTGTGGTAGCCGTGCAGCACCACGCTGGCGCGCCCGCCGCGGAAAGCGGCCAGGGCGCGCTGCAACTGGGCGGGAAAGTCCGGCGTGATGCCATTGAGCTTCAGCCGCAGCAGCCGGGCATGCCGGCGGCAGGCGTCGGCCAGGGTCATCGCGCTGCGTGCGCGCACTTGGAAACCGCCACCGGAGAAATCGTCGATGCGCAGGCCGCCCTCGACGATCAGGATTTCGTCACGCACCAGCAGCGGTGACACCTGCTGGAACAACTCGCCGAAGAAGCTCACCTCGATGCTGCCGGTGCCGTCTTCCAGCCGCACGAAGGCGTCGGAGTCGCCGCGCTTGCGCACGGCGGTGACCATGCCGGCGACGGTCCACGGCGTGTCCGGGCCGCGGCGGAAGCGGTTGGCCTCGCCGTCGTCGTTCTTGCGCGGCCGGGGCGGCTGGTAGCGGTCGAGGATCTCGCCGAGCGGGCAGGTGGAGAGCTGCGCCAGCTCGTCCTTCCACGGGTCGGTGGGATGGCCGGAGAGATAGTGGCCCAGCGTGTCGCGCTCGCCCTTGAGCCGGTCTTCCAGCGACCACTCCGGCGCGGTGGGCAGGTCGATCTGCACCACCGGCGTCACCGCGCCCATCGCCGCGCCGAACATGTCGTTCTGGCCGGACTGCCTGTCGCGCAGGTGCTGCTCGGCGGCCTTGATCGCATCGGGTAGCTGCAGCATCAGGCTGGCACGGGTGGGGGCGAGCGCGTCGAGTGCGCCGGAGTGGATCAGCGCCTCGAGCACGCGCCGGTTGAGCTTGGTGGGATCGACGCGGCGGCAGAAGTCGGCCAGGTCGGCGTACGGGCCGTGCCGGGTGCGCTCGGCGACGATCGCCTCGCACGCGCCCTGGCCCACGCCCTTGATCGCGCCCAGGCCGTACTGGATCGTCCGGGCGCCTTGGCGTCCGGACGCGGAGGGTGCGTCCGGCTCAGTTGCCACGAACATGAACTCCGAGGCGTTCACGTCCGGCGGCAGCACGGTGATGCCGATGGCGCGCGACTCGGTCAGGAAGGTCACCACTTTGTCGGTGTTGTCCATGTCCGAGGAGATCGTCGCGGCCATGAACTCGGCCGGGTAGTGCGCCTTCAGCCAGGCGGTCTGGTAGGACACCAGCGCGTAGGCGGCCGCGTGCGACTTGTTGAAGCCGTAGCCGGCGAACTTCTCCATCAGGTCGAAGATCTGGTCGGCCTTTTCGGCCGACAGCCCGTCCCTGGCGGCGCCCTCGCGGAACTTGGCGCGCTCCTTGGCCATCTCCTCGAGCTTCTTCTTGCCCATCGCGCGGCGCAGCAGGTCGGCGCCGCCGAGCGAGTAGCCGCCGACGATCTGCGCCATCTGCATCACCTGCTCCTGGTAGACCATGATGCCGTAGGTCTCTTTCAGGATCGGCTCGACGCGCGGGTCCGGATATTCCACGTCCTGACGACCGTGCTTGCGCGCCACGAAGTCGGGGATCAGGTCCATCGGGCCGGGGCGGTACAGCGCCACCAGCGCGATGATGTCCTCGAAGCGGTCGGGCCTGGCGTCTTTCAGCATGCGCTGCATGCCGGAGGATTCGAGCTGGAACACGGCGACGGTCTGCGCCTTCTTCAGCAGCTCGTACGGCGCCGGGTCGTCCAGCGGCAGCTTGGAAATATCCAACGGCTCCTCGCCGGCCGCGACACGGCGCGCGTTGATCGCCTTCACCGCCCAGTCGATGATGGTCAGCGTGCGCAGGCCGAGGAAGTCGAACTTCACCAGGCCGACGGCCTCGACGTCGTCCTTGTCGTACTGGGTGACCACGCCGCCGCCGCCCGGCTCCGAATACAGCGGGGCGAAATCGGTCAGTGGGGTCGGCGCGATCACCACGCCGCCGGCGTGCTTGCCGGCGTTGCGGGTGAGGTTTTCCAGCTTCAGCGCCAGGTCGATCAGCGGCCGCGCCTCGTCTTCGTCCTGCTCGTACAGCTCGCAGAATTCCCTGACGACGCGCTCGGGCTCCTTCTTCGATTTCTCGCTGCGGCCGAGCGCGTCGGACAGCGTGAGGTCGAGCGGGCGCGGCGGGATCAGCTTGGCGATCCGGTCGACCGCGTTGTAGCCCATGCCGAGCACGCGGCCGGAGTCGCGCAGCACCGCCTTGGCCGCCATCGAGCCGTAGGTGATGATCTGGCTGACGTGGTCGCGGCCGTACTTGCGCGACACGTAGTCGATCACCTCGTCGCGGCGATCCATGCAGAAGTCGATGTCGAAGTCGGGCATCGACACGCGTTCGGGGTTGAGGAAGCGCTCGAACAGCAGGTCGAACTGCAGCGGGTCGAGGTCGGTGATCTTCAGCACCCAGGCGACCAGCGAGCCGGCGCCCGAGCCGCGGCCGGGGCCGACCGGGATGCCGTTCTGCTTGGCCCAGTTGATGAAGTCGGCCACGATCAGGAAGTAGCCGGGGAAGCCCATCTCGATGATGACGTCGAGCTCGCGCTCCAGCCGCTCCTCGTAGTCGGCCGGCGTCTTGCCCGGCGCCAGCGGCGCGGCGGCCAGGCGCTCCTTCAGGCCCCGGCGCGACAGCTCGCGGATGTAGCTGGCCAGGTCGTGGCCGTCCGGCACCGGGAAGTCGGGCAGGTAGTAGGTGCCGAACTGCAGCTCGAGGTTGCAGCGCTTGGCCAGTTCGACGGTGTTTTCCAGCGCCTCGGGCAGGTCGGCGAACAGCGCCTGCATCTCCTCGGGCGACTTCAGGTACTGCTGGTCGGCGTAGTCGTGCGGGCGCTTGGGATCGGCCAGCACGCGGCCCTGGTTGATGCACACGCGCGCCTCGTGCGCCTCGAAATCCTCCTGCTTGAGGAAGCGCACGTCGTTGCTGGCGATCACCGGCAGGTTGAGCTCGGTGGCCAGTGCCAGCGCGGCGGTGTTCCAGGTTTCCTCGCCGTCGCGGCCGCAGCGGGTGAGCTCCAGGTAGAGCCGGTCCGGGAACAGGCGCAGCAGCGGGCGCAGGCGCGCCGCGGCCGCCTCGATGCCCCGGTTCACCGCGACGCGGCCGATCTCGCTGTCGCGACCGAGCAGGGCGATCAGGCCGTCGGTGGCGTCCGGCGTGAGCCACAGCGCGTCGACCATCGCCTTGCCGCCGTGCTGGCCGTCGCGCCAGGCGCGCGACACCATCCGCGAGAGGTTCAGGTAGCCGGACCGGTTCTGGCATAGCACGGTGAGTCGCCACGGGCGCGGGTCGTCAGGCGCGCTGACCCACAGGTCGCAGCCGCCGATCGGCTTGATCCCGGCCGCGTTGCACGCCTTGTAGAACTTCACCAGCGCGAACATGTTGCTGTCGTCGGTCAGCGCCACCGCCGGCATGCCGGCGCGCACGCAGCCGTCGACCAGCGCCTTGATGCGGATGGTCGAGTCGACCAGCGAATATTCGCTGTGCAGGTGCAGGTGAACGTAGCGGGCGGACATGGTGCACGCGCGAGTTGGTCGCCCAGCCTAGCCGCGGCCCTGCGGGGCGGCAAGAATTGACATCGTGGGCCGACCGGCCGTGCCAACGGGCCGGGCCAGGACGCTGCGGGCTGCGTGGCCCGTGGCCGGCGCGTGGTCGCGGCCGCTCAGTGGATGGCGAAGCGCTCGCTGTTCTCGATGCAGTCCAGGTGATCGGGCGGGCCGATGTCGAGGTCGCGGCCATCGTAGTCGCGGTGCTGGTGCAGCGCCGGCGTGGTCGCGTTGGCGGTGCCACGGGTTTCGGTGGAGAGCACGACGGCCGGCATGTCCGGCGTGATGCGTGGACGGGGCAGGTGCGGTTTCATGGCGCGACTCCAGGCGGGGTCTCCGCGGCAGGGTGGTACTTCCCGGTCCTGACGTGCGCTTCGGACCGGACGGCATCCGTGCGTGCGGCGGCGGTCGGCGGGCCATGCCTGCCGCCGCGGTTTCCCGGGTGTCATGGATGCGACGGGCATCGAAAAGCTGGCGCGGGGCATCCCGGACACGCCAGACGGGGAAGGTCGGGCGACAGCACGATTTTATGCCGGCCTCGCGGTGCCGGAACGTGCCTCCGGACGGGTATTCATGATCTCCCGATGGTCCGGCCGATGCATGGCCCCATGCGCCATCGGAGGGCTCAGAACAGCGCCATCTGCTCCAGCGCACGCGTCACCGGGGCGAAGCTGCGCCGGTGTTGCCGGCACGGCCCCAGCCGCTGCAGCGCATCGAGATGCGCGGGCGTCGGGTAGCCCTTGTGCACGGCGAAACCGTAGCCGGGATGTGCCGCGTCCAGCGCCACCATCAGCCGGTCGCGGCTGACCTTGGCCAGGATCGAGGCCGCGCTGATCGCCGGTTCCAGCGCGTCGCCGCCGACGATGGCGCGACCGGCGCAGGGAAGATCGCGCGGCAGTTGGTTGCCGTCGACCAGCGCCTCGTGTGCGGCCGGCGACAGGCCGGCCACGGCGTGGCTCATGCCGGCCATGGTGGCCTGGAAGATGTTGAGCCGATCGATCTCGTCGGCCTCGACCACGACCACGCAGTGCGCCAGCGCGCGCTCGATGACCTGGGAGTACAGCGCCTCGCGCTTTTTCTCGCTGAGTTTTTTCGAGTCGTCGAGGCCGGCGATGGGCCGGCCCGGATCGAGGATCACCGCCGCCACCACCACCGGCCCGGCCAGCGGACCACGGCCGGCTTCGTCGACCCCGGCGACCAAAAAACCGGTTGCAAGGCCTTCGTGCCAAGCATCACTGCGCACGATGACGCTCCATCAATTCCGCCACGGCATCGGCCGCCGCGTCGCCCGCATGGCCGTCCAGATCGACCCGCAGCGCGCGGTGCAACTGCTCGAAGGTAGTCACGATCCGCCCGCGTCGCTCGCTGTCGTTGAACAGCGCCAGCGTGTCGTCGGCCAGATGGGCGGCGGTGCAGTCGTCCTGCATGCGTTCGGAGACGGGCAGCGGATGGTCCAGCCCGCTGGCACGCGCCAGCACGTTGGGCAGCGAATAGATGTCGGTGGTGAGCATGCGCAGGATCCGGGCGATGCGGTAGCTGATCGGTGACACGCGGTAGCCGACTACCATCGGCCGCTTGGCCAGCATGGCTTCCAGTGTGGCGGTGCCGGAGGCGAGCAGCACCACGTCGGCGGCCAGCATCGCCTCGTGCGCGTGGCCGTCGACCAGCAGGGGCGGTACCGGCCACTGGCGGCCGCTGCGACCCAGCAACGCCTCGATGCGAGCGTGCACGCGCGCATTCGCCGCCGGAACCACCACGCGCAGCCCCGGGATGGCCGCCGCCACCCGCGCCGCCGCGTCGAGGAAGATCGCTCCCAGCCGCTCGATCTCCGAGCCGCGACTGCCCGGCAGCACCGCCAGCACCGGCACGTCGTGCGGCAGGCCGAGCGCGTCGCGCGCGCCGGTGCGATCGCCGACCATCGGGAAGCGGTCGGCCAGCGGGTGGCCGACGAAGCGCGCGTCGACGCCGTGGCGGGCGTAGATCGGCGGCTCCATCGGGAACAGGCACAGCACGCGGTCGGCGCTGCGGCCGATCTTTTCCGCACGCTTCTCGCGCCAGGCCCACACCGACGGGCTGACGTAGTGCACGGTGCGGATGCCCGCCTCGCGCAGGCGGCGTTCCAGGCCGAGGTTGAAGTCCGGCGCGTCGATGCCGATCACCACGTCCGGCCGCGCGGCGATCAGGCGCGCGGTCAGTTGCCTGCGCAGCCGGAGCAGGCGGGGCAGGTGGCGCAGCACCTCGGCCAGTCCGAACAGCGACAGCTCGGCCATGTCGTACCAGCTCTCAAGCCCCTGCGCCTGCATGCGCCTGCCGCCGATGCCGACGAAGCGGGCTTGCGGGCAGCGCTGGCGCAGGGAGGCCAGCAGGTCGCCGCCGAGCTGGTCGCCGGATTCCTCGCCGGCGATGACGGCGATGGTCTTGCCTGGCATGGTTTGATTCATCGGGCGGTCTCCGGACAAGGCAAGAGTCCATGCCTGTTGCCCGACAGGCGGGACGCTTATCGGGCGAGCGCGCGTTCGCTGCGGTCGAGGAAATCGAGCATGGCACGCACGTCTTCGCTCTCGCGTGCCTGGGCGGCGAGCTGCTCGCGCGCTTCGGCCTGGCTCAGGCCCGCCATGTACAGCGTACGGTAGGCGCGCTTGATCGCGGAGATGCGCGCGGCATCGAAGCCGCGGCGCTTGAGGCCCTCGCTGTTGATGCCGCGCGGGCGGCCGCGGGTCTCGTTGGCCATCATCACGAACGGCGGCACGTCCGAGCCGACCAGGCAGCCCATGCCGATGAAGGCGTGCGCACCGACCTTGCAGAACTGGTGCACGCCCGAATAGCCCGACAGGATGGTCCAGTCGCCGATCTCCGCGTGGCCGGCCAGCGCCGAGTAGTTGGAGAACACCACGTGGTTGCCGATCTGGCAGTCGTGCGCCACGTGCACGTAGGCCAGCAGCCAGTTGTCGTTGCCGATGCGGGTGACGCCGCCGCCGTCGCCGGTGCCGCGGTTGATGGTGACGAACTCGCGAATCAGGTTGCGATCGCCGATCACCAGCTCGGTGCGTTCGCCCTTGAATTTCTTGTCCTGCGGATCGCCGCCGAGCGAGGCGAACTGGCTGATGCGGTTGTCGCGGCCGATGCGGGTCGGGCCCTCGATCACCACGTGCGGCCCGATGGTGGTGCCGTCACCGATCTCCACGTCCGAGCCGATGACGCTGTACGCGCCCACGCCGACGTTGTTGCCCAGCGCGGCGGACGGGTCGATCTGCGCGGTGGGATGGATCGATGCGGCGTGGATCATTTGTCGGACCTCGCGGCGCACATCAGCTCGCAGCTGGCCACTTCCTTGCCGTCCACCACGGTGCGCGCCATGAACAGGCCCATGCCGCGCATCAGGCGCTTGAGTGTCACTTCCAGCCGCAACTGGTCGCCCGGCACCACCGGAAAGGTGAAGCGGGCGTTGTCGATCTTGGCCAGGTAGAACAGCGGACTGCCCTGGTTGCCCTTCATGCGGCTGGAGATCTGGGTGAGCAGGCCGGCGGTCTGCGCCATCGCCTCGACGATGAGCACGCCGGGCATCACCGGATGGCCGGGGAAATGGCCCTGGAAGAACGGCTCGTTGATGGTGACGTTCTTCAGTGCCACCACGCGGGTATCGGGCTCCAGCTCGATCACCCGGTCCACCAGCAGGAACGGATAGCGGTGCGGCAGCAACTGCTGGATCTGCTCGACCTGCACCGGCAGGCTGAAGTCCGCGGCGTAATCACTCATTGTTGCTGTCCTTCTCCAGCGCCGAGAGACGGCGCGCGTAATCGTCGAGGTGTTTGAAGCGGGCGGCGTTCTTGCGCCACTGGCGGTTGTCCTGCAGCGGCGTGCCCGAGGAATATTCGCCCGGCTCGCGGATCGAGTGCGTCACCAGGCTCTTGGCGGTAATGGTAACGCGGTCGGCCAGTTCGAGATGGCCGAGCACCCCGGCGTTGCCGCCGATCATGCAGTAGCGGCCGATCTTCGCGCTGCCGGCCACCGCGGCGCAGCCGGCCAGCGCGGTGTGCGCGCCGATGTGCACGTTGTGGGCGATCTGGATCTGGTTGTCCAGGCGCACGTCCTCCTCCAGCACGGTGTCGTCCAGCGCGCCGCGGTCGATGGTGGTGTTGGCGCCGATCTCGCAGTCGTCGCCGATGCGCACGCCGCCGAGCTGCGGCAGCTTGATCCAGTGGTCGGTGTCGAAGGCCAGGCCGAAGCCGTCCGCGCCGATCACCGCCCCTGGATGCACCAGTACCCGCTTGCCGAGCGTCACGCGCGCCACCAGCGTCACGCGGGCGACCAGCCGCGACTGTGCGCCGACCATGCAGCCCTCGCCGACGATGCAGTGCGGGCCGAGCACGGCGCCGTCCTCGATCACCGCGTCGGCCTCCACCACGCAGCACGGTCCCACGCTGGCGCTGGCGCTCACGCGCGCCTGCGGCGACACCACGGCGGACGGATGGATGCCCGCCGGCGAGGCGGGCAGGCGCTCGAACAGCGCCGCGATCTTCGCGTAGGCCACGTAGGGGTCGCGCGCGATCAGGGCGCTGCCCGGGCACTGCGCGGCATCGGCCTCGCGCAGCACCACCACGCCGGCGCGCGTGCCGGCCAGCTGCCCGGCGTACTTGCTGTTGGACAGGAAGCTGAGCTGATGGGGGCCAGCGCCGGCCAGGGTACCGACGCCCTCGACGCGGCGGCTGCCGTCGCCGTGCACGTGCAGGCCGAAGCGCTCCGCCAGCTGGCTGACCGTATAGTGGTTGGCGCTCATGGAACCTCCGGAAAGCGCGCCATTGTAGGGGAGGCGGGCGCCGGTGTCCGCGTGCGGCGGCGAAGGGAAACCGGCCCTCAACGCACAAGCGCGGCCGGAGCCGCGCTTGTGAAAGGTGCCGGGAGGCCGCGTCGCCTGCGGTCAGAACTGGCTGCCGAAGGTGAACTGGATGCGCTCCTCGTAGTGACGGTCTTCCGGCTTGGAGCGGATCGGCGTGGCGAAATTGATGATCAGCGGGCCGATCGGCGCCTGCCAGTGCAGCGAGATGCCGGCCGAGGCGCGCAGGTCGCCGGCCTTGAAGCTCTGGTAGTCCTTGTAGGCATTGCCGACGTCGACGAACAGCGACACGCGGGCGGTGTTGACGTCCTTCAGGAACGGCAGCGGCAGGTACAGTTCGGTGGTACCCAGCACCTTGAACGCACCGCCGATCGGCTGCGCGTAGCTGTAGTAGCTGCCGTTGCAGTTGCCCCTGCTGTCCGGTACCACCGGCTGGCCGGTGGACGTCAGGCCGGAGCACGCACGTGGACCCAGGGTGTTGTCCTGGAAGCCGCGCACGTCGCGCACGCCGCCGGAGTAGAAGTTCTGCCAGAACGGGTAGGCGACTTTTTGGCCGGCCTGATACTGGCCGAACGTCCGGCCATACGTCTGGTTGCCGTAGGTTCCGCCGTACTGCGCCTGGCCGTCGGTGTAGAGCACGAAGCCGCCGCCGATCGGCCAGTAGTGGTTGGCCTCGGCGCTGACCTTGAAATACTCCACCGTGGAGCCGGGCAGCGCCACGTCGGTGGACAGCGAGAGCAGGCCGCCGCGGGTCGGCGCCCAGTAGCTGTTGCGGGTGTCGTGGCTCCAGCCCAGCGTGCCGGTCCACTCGTGGATCGTCCGCTTGCCCAGCGCGTTCTGGTAGTCCAGCAGTACCTGCGGGGTATAGCCGGAGAACAGGTTGATGCTGTTGCTGCTCAGACCCAGACCCACGCGCAGGCTGTCGAGCTCGGAGATGGGGATGCCGAGGTAGGTGGAGAATGAGGTGGCGCTGGTGGAGTAGTTGGCGAAGTTGGTGTTGCCGTAGTCGGTCTTGGAGTAGCCGACGCTGTAGCCGATACCGATGCCGTTGTCGGTGAGATACGGGTTGTAGTAGCTGGCGTTGATGCGCTTGTAGTACGTGCTGGTTTCCGCGCCCACGCTGAAGCTGTCGCCGGTGCCCATGAAGTTGTTCTGCGACACCGAGGCGGACAGGATGATGCCCGAGTACTGCGAGTAGCCCACGCCGAACTGCAGGCTGCCGGCGGACTGCTCTTCCACCTTCACCGTCACGTCGACCTTGTCCTCGGTGCCCGGCACGCGCTGCTTGTCGATGTCGACCTTCTTGAAATAGCCCAGTTGCTGCAGGCGAATCTTCGAGCGGTCGATCGCCGCCTGCGAGTACCACGAGCCTTCGAGCTGGCGCAGCTGGCGGCGCATCACGTCGTCTTCGGTGCGGGTGTTGCCCTGGAAGATCACGCGGCGCACGTACACGCGCTGGCCCGGCTCGATGTAGAAGGTCATGTCGACCGTGCGCTTGTCCTTGTCCAGCTTCGGCACCGGGGTGACCTTGGCGTAGGCGAAGCCGATGTTGGCCAGGATGCCCTTGATCGCGTCGGAGGTGGCCTCGACCGCGGCGCGGTTGAAGGTGTCGCCGGTCTTGACGAACACCAGCTTGCGCAGCGTCTCCTCGGGCAGGATCAGCTTGCCCAGCAGGTGCACGCCGGACACCTTGTAGATCTCGCCTTCCTTGATGCTGGCGGCGATGTACATCTCACGCTTGTCCGGCGCGATGGTGACCTGGGTGGAGTCCACGCCGAAGTCGGCGTAGCCGCGGTTCATGTAGTACGACTGCAGCTTCTCCAGGTCGCCGGAGAGCTTCTCGCGCGAATACTGGTCGTTTTTCGAATACCAGGACATCCAGTTGGTGGTGCCGGACTCGAAGTTGTCCTCGATCTGCTTGTCGGTGAACCTGGTGTTGCCGACGATGTTGATTTCCTTGAGCTTGGCGACCTTGCCCTCGCGGATCTCGATGTCCAGCGCCACGCGGTTGCGGTCCAGCCGCGTCACGTGCGGATCGATCGACACGTTGTACTTGCCGCGGTTGTAGTACTGGGTGATCAGCTCCTGCTTCACGCGGTCCAGCGAGAGACGGTCGAAGGTCTCGCCTTCGGACAGGCCGATCTCCTTCAGCCCCTTGCGCAGGTCCGCTTCCTTGATGTCCTTGTTGCCGCGCAGGGTGAGCTTGGCGATCGAGGGACGCTCGACCACCTTGATCACCAGGATGCTGCCCTCGCGGGTGAGCTGCACGTCGCTGAAAAACTTGGTGTTGTACAGCGCGCGGATGGCGCGCTGGGCCTCGTCCTCGGTGAGCTGGTCGCCCTTGTTCACCGGCAGGTAGTTGTAGATCGTGCCGGCGGAAATGCGGTTGAGGCCATCGATGCGGATATCGGAAACGACGAACGGCTCGAAAGCCACCGCGTTGGCGGAGAGGGAGGCAAGCAGGATCAGGGCGGCGATACGCTTCATCGTCGATTCCGTTGGGTTATTTCTGCGGGACGATCAAGACGATCGCCCCGGACAATGCTTGGAACAGGAGCATATCCGGCGCCGCGGCGGGGATGCCGCCCGGCCGGACTGGATCACTTGTTCCGGAGACAGGCCGGCGGTGCAGGCAGCCGGCAGGAAAGATCGCCATCGCTGCCGTCACGACAGCAGGATGCGATGGAGGTCGTTGTAGAACGCCAGGCCCATCATCGTGAACAGCAGGGCGAGCCCCACGTACTGGCCGGCGATCATGGTGCGTTCGCTCACCGGGCTGCCCTTGACCAACTCAATAAGGTAATACAGCAGGTGACCGCCGTCCAAGAGCGGAATCGGCAGCAGGTTGAGGATGCACAGGCTCAACGAGACCATGCCGAGGAAGTTGAGGAACCAAGCCGGCCCCATGCTGGCCGACTGGTTGGCGACCTGGGCGATGCCGATCACGCCGGAGAGATTTTTGGTGGAGGCCTCACCGGTGAGCATCTTGCCGATCATGCGGAAGGTCTGCGCAGCGCTGCTCCAGGTGGTGTCGAACGAGGCACCGAGTGCCTTGAGCGGGCCGTAGTGCTGGATCGCCGACTCGCGCGGCATCGACTCCACGCCGATCACCCAGCGCGTCGGCTGGCCTTCGAGCGAGGACCGCTCGGCCACCACCGTGAGCGGCACCGTAGCGCCATTGCGCTGCACGACGATCGCCAGGGTCGGCGACTTGGTCGCCTGCTCGGGGATCAGCTTCTGGAACTGCATGTAGTCGTCGATCGCCACGCCATTGACGCTCACGATGCGGTCGCCGCCCTGCATGCCGGCCCTGGCGGCGGGCATGCCGGGCATCACCGTGCCGACGACCGGCGCGGCCGGTGCCAGCGAGAGGCCGAGCGTGTCGAGGTACTGGCCCACATCCTGGCCGGCCGGCAGCCGGTCCAGCGGCAGCGAGATGGCGCGCTCCGCGCCGTCGGCACTGCGCACCTGCATGGTCAGCGCTTCGCGGCCGAGCAGGGCGTCGACCAGGTCGTCCATGGCGCCGGTCCAGGTGGTCACGCGGTGCCCGCCCACGCTGAGCACGCGATCGCCCGGGCGGATGCCCGCCTCGGCGGCCATGCTGTGCGGCGCGGCGGTGACCACCGGCGCGGCATCCGGACGGCCCAGCATGAACATCGCCCAGAACGCCGCCAGCGTGAAGATGAGATTGAAGCCGGGGCCGGCGGCCACGATGGCGATGCGCTGCCACACCGGCTTGCCGGTGAACTCCTGGTCGCGCAGGGTCGGGTCGACGTCACCCTCGCGGGCGTCGAGCATCTTCACGTAGCCGCCCAGCGGGATCATCGCCACCTGGTATTCGGTGCCGTCACGCGCGGTGCGCTTCCAGATCGCCTTGCCGAAGCCCACCGAGAAGCGCAGCACTTTCACGCCGCAGCGGCGTGCGACCCAGAAATGACCGAATTCGTGAAAGGTCACCAGCACGCCCAGCGTGACCAGCAACCAGAACACCGAGCCGAAAAAAGGATTCATCGATAAGAGCTTATCAGCATGCGTGGCGGAGGATGCGGCGCGCGGCGACGCGCGCGGTCTGGTCACGCTCGACGAGCGTCCGGACATCGACCACGCGCTGCGCCGGCAGTTCCGCCAGCACGCTCTCCACCAGGTTGGCGATGTCGAGAAAGCCGAGCGCCCCGGCGAGGAAGGCGTCCACCGCGACCTCGTTGGCCGCGTTCAGGATCGCCGGCGCGTCGCCGCCGGCGCGCAGCGCCTGGAACGCCAGCGCGAGGCAGCGGAAGGTGTCGGTGTCGGGCTGCTCGAACTGCAGCGGCGCCAGCGCGGCCAGGTCCAGCGGCGCGACGCCGGTATCCACGCGCTCCGGCCAGGCCAGCGCGTGGCCGATCGCGGTGCGCATGTCCGGGTTGCCCAGTTGCGCCAGTACCGAGCCGTCGACGTAGTCCACCATCGAATGCACCAGGCTCTGCGGGTGCACCAGCACCTCGATGGCGTCGGCCGGCGCGCCGAACAGATGGTGCGCCTCGATCACCTCCAGCCCCTTGTTCATCAGGGTCGCCGAGTCGACCGAGATCTTGCGGCCCATCACCCAGTTCGGGTGGGCGCAGGCCTGCGCGGGCGTGATGTCGGCCAGTTCGGCGCGCTTGCGCCCGCGGAACGGTCCGCCGGAGGCGGTCAGGATCAGCCGCCGCACGCCGCTTTTCGCCAGATCCGGGCGACCGCCGGGCAGGCACTGGAAGATCGCGTTGTGCTCGGAGTCGACCGGGATCAGCTCGCCGCCGCCTTCGCGCAGCGCGGCCAGCAGCAGCGGGCCGGCCATCACGATGGATTCCTTGTTGGCCAGCAGCAGGCGCTTGCCGGCGCGGGCGGCGGCCAGGGTGGAATCCAGTCCGGCGGCGCCCACGATGGCGGCGACCACCGTGTCGCACAGCGCGCCGGCCGCCGCGGCGCAGATCGCCTCGGTACCGCTGGCCACCTCGCAGCGCACGCCGGCTGCCGCGAGGCCACGGGCGAGCCCGTCTTCCAGCGCCGGGTCGGCGATGATCGCCAGCTCCGGGCGGTGCCGTTCGCACAGTGCGACCAGCGCGTCGACCTGCCGGTGCGCGGCCAGCACGGTGGCGCGCAAGCGCTCCGGATGCCGGGCGATCACGTCCAGCGTGTTGCCGCCGATCGAGCCGGTGGCGCCGAATATCGCCACGCGCCTCATGACAGCGGCAGCACGTCGATCGCCCACAGGCCCAGCGCAAACACCGGCATCGCGGCAAACACGCTGTCGAGGCGGTCGAGCAGGCCGCCGTGGCCGGGAAAGATCTGGCCGGAGTCCTTCATCTTGGCGTGGCGCTTCATCAGGCTCTCGATCAGGTCGCCCACGATCGACGCCGCCACGGTGAGCGCCACCACCACGATAAGGCCGACCAGGCGTGCATCGCGTACGCCGAGCAGCCAGCCGCCCACGCCCACCACCAGCGCCGCCGCCAGGAAGGCGCCGTAGACACCGGCCCAGGTCTTGCCCGGGCTGATCTGCGGCGCGAGCTTGCGCTTGCCGAACAGGCGGCCGGCGAAGTACGCGCCGATGTCCGCCGCCCACACGATCGCCAGGCCGAGGAAGGTCCACCAGTGGCCGTGCGGCGCGATGCGATGGATCAGCACCAGCGCCGCCCACGCCGGCACCATCACGAACAGCCCGGCCAGCAATTTGAGCCGGCGGTTCTCCGGCGTAGGCGCGGCGCCGAAGGCGAAGTGGCGCAGCCACGCGCAGGCCAGCAGCCACCACAGCACGCCTGCCGCGGCGAGCGCGCCCCACAGCCGCGGATCGTGCGGCCACCACGCCGCGATGACGGTCAGCGCGAACAGCGCCAGCATGGCGATCCGCGCCACGGTGGAGGCCAGGCCGCTGAGCCGGGTCCACTCCCACACGCCCACCAGGAAGGCCGCCGCCACCATCGCCGCAAACACCGGCGTGCCCGGCCCCAGGATGATGAACAGGGCCAGCGGGATCAGCAGCAGGGTGGTGAGGGTGCGCTGGAGCAGCATGGAAATCCTTCGTTGGGTCAGCGCGGCGGCGCGGTGGCGACCTGCTCGCTGGTGCGCCCGTAGCGGCGCTCGCGGCGAGCATAGTCGTCGATGGCACGGGCCAGGCAGGCCTGGTTGAAATCCGGCCACAGCGTATCGGTGAAGTAGAGCTCGGCGTAGGCGGCCTGCCACAGCAGGAAATTGCTGATGCGCTGTTCGCCGCCGGTGCGGATGAACAGATCCAGCGGCGGCAGCTCGGCCAGGCTCATCCAGCGGCCCAGTGTGGCCTCGTCCAGTGCCTCGACCGCCAGTTCGCCGCGGCCGATCGCCAGCGCGGCCTGCCGCGCCGCCTGCACGATGTCCCAGCGGCCGCCGTAGTTCACCGCGATGTTGAGCTGCAGGCGGGTGTTCTTGGCGGTACGCACCATGGCCCGCTCCATGCGCTGGCGCAGCTCGTCGCCGAAGCCCGCCAGCTCGCCGACGAAGCGCAGCCGCACGCCCTGCGCGTGCAGCTCGTCCACTTCCTTGTCCAGCGCGCGCAGGAACAGCCCCATCAGCGCGCTCACCTCGTCCTCGGGGCGCTGCCAGTTCTCGCTGGAGAAGGCGAACAGGGTAAGCGCCTCCACGCCCTGGCGCACGCAGCCTTCGATCACCTCGCGCACCGCCTTGCGCCCGGCGTTGTGGCCGAAGCTGCGCGGCTGGAAACGGGCCCTGGCCCAGCGGCCGTTGCCGTCCATCACGATGGCGATGTGGCGGGGGATGGTCATGGGCGTGCGCAACTAAGTCCTTCTCCCCCGTTCCCAATCATAGATGGGGGAGAGGGAGCAGGGCGTGGGCGCGGTGTCGCGTTCATGGCAACGAGCGGAGAGCGCTCAAATCGCCATCAACTCGTCTTCCTTGGCCCTGACCATGGCGTCGACGTCCTTGACGAAGCGGTCGGTCAGCTTCTGGATCTCGTCGTCGGCCTTGCGCTCTTCGTCTTCGGTGATCTGTTTTTCCTTGAGTAGATCCTTGACCTGCTGCAGGGCGTCGCGGCGGATGTTGCGAATGGCGATCTTCGCGTTCTCGCCCTCGTGGCCCACGTGCTTGGCCAGTTCGCGGCGGCGCTCCTCGGTCAGCGGCGGCATGTTGAGGCGGATCACCGTGCCGGCGGTGGTCGGCGTGATGCCGATGTCCGAGGCCATCAGGGCCTTCTCGATCACCGCCACCATATTCTTCTCGAACGGCGTGATGATGATCGAGCGCGAGTCGCCCAGCGCCACCGAGGCGACCTGGTTCAGCGGCATGTCCGCGCCGTAGTAGGGCACCTTGATGTTGTCCACCAGCGCGGTGCTGGCGCGGCCGGTGCGCAGGCGGGTCAGGTCGTGCTTGAGTGCGTCGATGCTCTTGCCCATGCGGGCCTGGGCATCGTTCTTGATGTCGTTGATCATGGGGCATCTTCCGAGGGATCAGGCGAGCCGGCAAGTATACCAGCGGCTTGCGGGCGGGCCGGCAGGATGCTTCGCGGCCGGGGTGGCGACCGCCTGGCCGGCGGCCGCCACAGTGGACAGTGCGCGGCGCGATCCGCGCGAGGGAATCAGCTGGCGCCGACGGTGGTGCCGATCGGCTCGCCGCGCATGATGCGCATCAGGTTGCCCGGCACGGTCATGTCGTAGATCACCATCGGCAGGCGGTGGTCGCGGCACAGCGCGATGGCGGCGGTGTCCATCACCGCCAGCTTGCGCTCGATCACCTCGTCGTAGGTGAGGTGATCGTAGCGGGTGGCATCGGCGTGCCGGGCCGGGTCGGCGGTGTAGATGCCGTCCACCTTGGTGGCCTTGAGCAGCAGGTCCGCACCCACCTCCACCGCACGCAGCGCGGCGGCCGAATCGGTGGTGAAGAACGGGTTGCCGATGCCGGCGGCAAACAGCACGATGCGGCCCTTCTCGATGTGACGGATCGCCCGGCGGCGGATGAAGTCCTCGGCCACGTCGTGGATCGGCAGGGCGCTCATCACGCGGGCGAAACCGCCGCGCTTCTCGATCGCGTCCTGCATCGCCAGCGCGTTCATCACCGTGGCCAGCATGCCCATATGGTCGCCGGTGACCCGGTCCATGCCGGCGGCGGCCAGTCCGGCGCCGCGGAAGATGTTGCCGCCGCCGATCACCACGCCGATCTGGATGCCGGCCCGCTGCACCTCGATGATCTCGTCGGCCAGCCGGCCGATCACCTTCGGGTCGATGCCGTAGTCGGCCTCGCCCATCAGCGCCTCACCGGAAAGTTTGAGCAGGATGCGCTGGTGCTTGAAGGGTTCGCTCATGGGGACTCCGGCTGGGTGGGGCAAACCGGCGCATTGTAGCGGAGCAGGGCGCCCTTCGGCCCCGCTGGCGTGTTTCGACGCATGACTTTCTGCCGCGCAGCATCCGGCGCGCCGGCGCTCAGCCTTTGCCGGGCGAGGCGGTTTGCAGCAAGGGCGCGTCGTGCGCCAGCAGGTGGGCTTCGCCGTGCTCGATGATGAAGTAGCGGAACGCCTCGGCTGCCGGCGAGAGCTGTCGCGCCTGCATCCGCACGATGAACCAGGTGCGCATCAGCGGCGTTCCCTCCAGCGGCAGGATCCGCAACAGGCCGCTGTGCAGTTCCAGGCCGATCGTGTGCAGCGAGAGCAGGCTCAGCCCTAACCCGGCCATCACGGCGTGCTTGATCGTCTCGTTGCTGGCCACCTCCATCGCCACCCGCGGCTCCAGCCGGTGCTCGTCGAAGAAAGCCTGCATCGCGGCACGGGTGCCCGAACCCTCCTCGCGGACCACGAACGGATGCGCCGCGAGCGTGTCCGGTGCGATCGCCTCCATGCGCGCCAGCGGATGATCGGGCGCGGCCACGAACACCAGCGGATGCGCGGCGAATGGCTCGGCGCGGGTCTCGATCTCGCGCGGCGGGCGACCCATCACCGACAGGTCGACTTCACCCGCCTGCATCAGCGCCACCAGCTGCCGTCGGTTGTGCGCCACCCGCAGCTTCAGTTCGATGCCGGGATGCTCCTGGTGGAAGCGCGCCAGCAGTTGCGGCACGAAATGCTTGGCGGTGCTGACGATGCCCAGGGTAAGCACGCCGCGGTCCAGCTTGAGGAAGCGCGCCATGGCGTCCTCGGCGTCGCGGTACGCGGCCAGCATGCGGCGGGCGTGCACCAGGAAGTACTCCCCCGCCGTCGACAAGCTCAGCCCGCGGCCCTCGCGGTTGAACAGCGCCAGCTGCAGCTGCGACTCCAGATCCTTGATCTGCATCGATACCGCCGGCGGGGTGATGTGCAGCGCGGCGGCGGCAGCCTGGTTGCTGCCCAAGCGGGCCACCTCCACGAAGATGCGCAGCTGGCGGAAGCTCAGATTCAAGGTTAATAAAAACCTGAAGAATTAGAGAATAAAAACTGACTTTTACTGAATTCGAGGCCAACCTACAGTCGACTCCACGCCGCGTCAATCACCCGCGCCGACCAGGAGTCCTGCATGAGCGCCGACCAGATCCACGCCGAAGCGACCGACATCACCGGCAACGCCAAGAGGCGCTACAGCGCCGGCGTCCTGAAGTACCGCCAGATGGGCTACTGGCAGCCCGACTACGTGCCCAGCGAGACCGACACCATCTGCCTGTTCCGGATCACCCCGCAGGACGGCGTCGATCCGGTCGAGGCGGCGGCCGCGGTCGCCGGCGAATCCTCCACCGCCACCTGGACGGTGGTCTGGACCGACCGGCTGACCGCCTGCGACAGCTACCGCGCCAAGGCCTTCCGGGTGGATCCGGTGCCGGGCACGCCGGGACAGTATTTCTGCTGGGTCGCCTACGACATCATCCTGTTCGAGGAAGGCTCGATCGCCAACATCACGGCGAGCCTGATCGGCAACGTGTTCTCGTTCAAGCCGCTCAAGGCGGCGCGCCTCGAGGACATCCGCATCCCCAAGGCGCTGATCAAGACCTTCAAGGGGCCGCCCTGCGGCCTGATCGTCGAGCGTGAGCGGCTGGACAAGTTCGGCCGTCCGCTGCTGGGCGCCACCACCAAGCCCAAGCTCGGCCTTTCCGGGCGCAACTACGGCCGGGTGATCTACGAGGGCCTCAAGGGCGGCCTCGATTTCATGAAGGACGACGAGAACATCAACTCGCAGCCGTTCATGCACTGGCGCGACCGCTTCCTCTACGTGATGGAAGGCGTCAACAAGGCCTCCGCCGCGACCGGCGAGGTGAAGGGCTCCTACCTCAACGTCACCGGCGCCACGATGGAAGACATCTACGAGCGCGCCGAATTCGCCAAGGAACTGGGCTCGGTGGTGATCATGGTCGACCTGATCATCGGCTGGAGTGCGATCCAGAGCATCGGCAACTGGGCGCGCCGCAACGACATGATCGTGCACATGCATCGCGCGGGGCACGGCACGTATACGCGACAGAAGAATCACGGCGTCAGTTTCCGCGTCATCGCCAAGTGGCTGCGCCTGGCCGGCGTCGACCACCTGCATGCCGGTACCGCGGTGGGCAAGCTGGAGGGCGATCCGCCGACCGTGCAGGGCTACTACAACGTGCTGCGCGATAGCTACACCAGGCAGGACCTTTCCCGTGGCCTGTTCTTCGACCAGGACTGGTGCGACACCAAGAAGGTGATGCCGGTGGCCTCGGGCGGCATCCACGCCGGCCAGATGCACCAGCTGATCGACCTGTTCGGCGACGACGTGATCCTGCAGTTCGGCGGCGGCACCATCGGCCATCCGGCCGGTATCCAGGCCGGCGCGGTAGCCAACCGGGTGGCGCTGGAGTGCATGGTCAAGGCGCGCAACGAGGGCAAGGACATCAAGAACGAAGGTCCGGAAATCCTCAAGAAGGCCGCGCAGACCTGCACGCCGCTGAAGCAGGCGCTCGATACCTGGGGCGACATCACCTTCAACTACACCTCGACCGACACCAGCGATTTCGCGGTGACCCCCGGCGTGTCCGCCTGACCCCTTGCCACGAAGGAGATCCGACCATGATGACCAATCCGACCGGCCGCATTACCCAGGGCCAGTTCAGCTTCCTGCCGGACCTCGCCGATGCGGAGATCACCCTGCAGATCGAGTACGGGCTGCGCCGGGGCTACGCCTGGAGCGTCGAGTACACCGACGACCCGCACCCGCGCAACACCTACTGGGAAATGTTCGGCATGCCGATGTTCGACCTGGCCGACGCCGCCGGCGTGCTGCTGGAGGTCAACCACTGCCGCAAGACATTTCCGCGGCACTACATCCGCCTGATGGCGTTCGATTCCACCCGCAACGTCGAGAGCATCGCGATGAGCTTCATCGTCAATCGGCCGGAGCACGAGCCGGGCTTCGGCCTGCAGCGACAGGAGGTGAACGGGCGCAGCCAGCACTACACCATCCACGGCTATGCCGCCGACAAACCGGAGGGCGAGCGCTACTGAGCGACGCACCGCCATCTCCCGGACGACACGCACTGTCGACCGGGAGCGTGATCACCGCTCCGCTTCATCCGCCACGAGGTCACGCCATGTACCGCATCGCTCCATCGATCCTTTCCGCCGACTTCGCCCGCCTGGGCGAGGAGGTGCGCGACGTCATCGCCGCCGGCGCCGACTGCTTCGTCGCCGGCTCGGCGATCTTCGGCCAGCCCGATTACCGCCGGGTGATCGACGCGATGCGCGCCGAACTGGCGCAGGTGCACTGAGAGGGTGTCGACAAAATAATCAGCTTGCGAGTCTGGTAGCAAGGATACGCGCCTCGACCAGCCAAACCCAAGCCACCGGTGCCCATGACGAACGGTCGTGGTGCGCCATCAGGCGGCGGGCGCGCT